>NZ_JBFUHR010000019.1:0-238820 GCF_056402295.1 Pseudomonas sp. P4_B3 | reverse complement strand
ATGATCATCATCCTCGCGGTGCTGGCGTTGATCGTGGTGAAAGCCCTGGCCGAAAGCCCGTGGGGCATTTTCACGGTGATGGCGACCATCCCGATCGCGATGTTCATGGGCATCTACATGCGCTACATCCGTCCGGGTCGCATCGGTGAAATCTCGGTGATCGGCGTGCTATTGCTGCTGGGTTCGATCTGGCTCGGCGGGCAGATTGCCGCGGACCCGGTGTGGGCCAAGGCCTTTACCTTTACCGGTCTGCAGATCACCTGGATGCTGATCGGCTACGGTTTTGTCGCGGCGGTGTTACCGGTGTGGCTGATCCTGGCGCCCCGTGACTACCTCTCGACCTTCCTGAAGATCGGCACCATCGTCGCCCTGGCCATCGGCATCCTGGTGACCATGCCCGAGCTGAAAATGCCGGCCCTGACCCAGTTCATCGACGGCACCGGCCCGGTGTGGAAGGGCGGGCTGTTCCCGTTCCTGTTCATCACCATTGCCTGTGGTGCGGTCTCCGGTTTCCACGCGCTGATCGCTTCCGGCACCACGCCGAAGCTGCTCGCCAGTGAAGGTCATGCCCGCTACATCGGTTATGGCGGCATGCTGATGGAATCGTTCGTGGCCATCATGGCCATGGTCGCGGCTTCGGTGATCGATCCGGGCGTGTATTTCGCCATGAACAGCCCGGCCGCGGTGGTTGGCGCTGATGCAGTTGCCGTTGCGCAAACCGTCAGCAGCTGGGGTTTTGCCATCACGCCGGAAGCCCTGCAAGCGGTGGCCCACGACATCGGTGAAACCACCATCCTGGCCCGTGCCGGCGGTGCGCCGACCCTGGCGGTGGGGATCGCGCAGATCCTGCACCACGTGTTGCCGGGCGAGAACACCATGGCGTTCTGGTACCACTTCGCGATCCTGTTTGAAGCATTGTTCATCCTGACCGCAGTCGACGCCGGTACCCGTGCCGGGCGTTTCATGCTCCAGGACTTGCTCGGCTCCTTCGTGCCGGCCCTGCGCCGTACCGAGTCCTGGACTGCCAACCTGATCGCTACCGCCGGTTGCGTGGCCATGTGGGGTTATCTGCTGTATCAGGGTGTGATCGATCCATTGGGTGGCATCAACACCTTGTGGCCGCTGTTCGGCATCTCCAACCAGATGCTGGCCGGTATCGCGCTGATGCTCGGCACCGTGGTGCTGATCAAGATGAAGCGCCAGCGTTATGTCTGGGTCACCTTGCTGCCGGCGGTATGGTTGCTGATCTGCACCACGACAGCGGGCTTCATCAAGCTGTTCGATGCCAACCCGGCGATCGGCTTCCTCGCCCTGGCGAAGAAGTACAGCGATGCCCTGGCCAACGGTCAGGTGCTGGCCCCGGCCAAGAGTATCGACCAGATGCAGCACGTGATCTTCAACGCCTACACCAACGCAACGCTGACCGCGCTGTTCCTGTTCGTGGTGTTCAGCATCCTGTTCTTTGCGCTCAAGGTCGGTATTGCCGCCTGGGGCACCAAGGAGCGTACGGATAAGGAAGCGCCATTCCAGGCGCTGCCGGAAGCGTGATCGAGGATTTGCACCATGTTCAATGACCTGAGTCGCCTGGGTAAATACCTCGGTCAGGCTGCGCGCCTGATGGTCGGCATGCCTGACTACGACAACTACGTCGAGCATATGCAGACCAAACACCCGGACAAGCCGGTGATGGACTACGAGGCGTTCTTTCGCGAGCGCCAAGAGGCCCGTTACGGCAGTAAAGCCGGACCGAAGTGTTGTTGAGTGACCTAAAAAAACCGGCTGAATAGCCGGTTTTTTATTGAGTGCAGGAACGCCCTGAATGGCTCAGGCCGCGTGGTAATCCGAATCGTCACTGCCACTTTTGTCCCGGGGCATGGAAGCATTGCCAGCATTTCGTTCATGAGGCTGATGATCCGGCCTGGCGATCTTGAGCGCCCGGTCGGCGACCTTGGCGTTATGCATCAGGCGACAGAACACGGCGGCGACGATGATCGACAGCAATGACCAGATGACAATGGCTTTGAGGAGCATGGCGAAACCTCTCGCGGCAAACAATTCTTACGATCGCCAGCGTCCATGCAGCAAAGGCTACCCATCCATTGTGGCAGGTGTACATGATCTTGCATTTGCTTGCTGATTTGAACTGTTTATCAGCTATCTCCCAAGATGAAGCGACAGTTTCCCGGACCGGTACTTTAATGGATGTTCTGGAGCGACTGATCACTGGGCTGTCATAGCCTTAAGGCTATGGATCCCATACCGAAAAGCTATTTCTTCAATCGGTGATCCGGATCCACGCTTAAGGATGATTAGCTGAAAACAAAATCAAGAGGAGATGCCATGTCAACTGAATCGAAATGCCCGTTTAATAACGCCGCTGGCGGTGGCACGACGAACCGCGACTGGTGGCCGAACCAACTGAACCTGAAGATCTTGAGTCAACACTCGCCCAAATCTGACCCCTTGGGGGGCGACTTCAACTACGTCGAAGCCTTCAAGAGCCTGGACTTCCAGGCGTTGAAAAAAGACCTGACTGCGCTGATGACCGATTCCCAGGACTGGTGGCCGGCGGACTTCGGTCACTATGGGCCTTTCTTTATCCGCATGTCCTGGCACGCCGCAGGCACCTATCGCACCGGTGACGGCCGGGGCGGCGCCGGCTCCGGCCAGCAACGCTTTGCACCGCTCAACAGCTGGCCGGACAACGTCAGCCTCGACAAGGCCCGTCGACTGCTCTGGCCGATCAAGCAAAAGTACGGCAACAAAATTTCCTGGGCCGACCTGATCGTCCTCACCGGCAACGTTGCACTGGAGTCCATGGGCTTCAAGACCTTTGGTTTTTCCGGTGGCCGCCCGGATGTCTGGGAACCGGACGAAGACGTCTACTGGGGCTCGGAAAGCAAGTGGCTGGGTGGCGACGTGCGATATGGCAAAGATGCCGGGCAAGCTCCCGCAGAGCGCAATCTGGAAAACCCACTCGCCGCCGTGCAGATGGGCCTGATCTACGTAAACCCCGAAGGCCCTGAAGGCAACTCCGATCCGGTCGCCGCCGGGAAGGACATCCGTGAAACCTTTGCGCGCATGGCCATGAACGACGAGGAAACCGTCGCGCTGATTGCGGGCGGTCACGCCTTCGGTAAAACCCACGGTGCCGGCCCTGTCGACCATGTCGGACCTGAGCCCGAAGCCGCTGGTCTCGAACTGCAGGGCCTGGGCTGGAAGAGCACGTTCGGTACCGGTAAAGGTGGCGACACTATCTCCAGCGGCCTGGAAGTGACCTGGACGACCACGCCAACCCGGTGGAGCAACAACTACCTGGAAAACCTGTTCGGTTACGAATGGGAACTGTCCAAGAGCCCGGCGGGGGCAAACCAGTGGAAGCCGAAAAACGGCGCTGGTGCCGGCACCATTCCAGATGCCCATGATCCGTCCAGACGGCGTGATCCGACGATGCTGACCACGGACCTGTCGCTACGCTTCGACCCGATCTATGAACCGATTTCCCGGCGCTTCCTGGCCAATCCAGACCAGTTGGCCGACGCCTTCGCCCGTGCCTGGTACAAGCTGATTCACCGTGACATGGGGCCGCTCTCACGCTACCTCGGCCCGGAAATGCCGAACGAAGAGCTGCTGTGGCAAGACCCGATCCCTGCCGTCGACCATCCACTGGTCAACGACAGTGATGTGGCCGCACTCAAGGGAAAAATTGCCGCCTCGGGGCTGTCAGTCTCGCAACTGGTATCGACGGCGTGGGCGGCGGCTTCCTCTTTCCGTGGCTCCGACAAACGCGGCGGCGCCAACGGCGGGCGTCTGCGCCTGGCACCGCAGAAGTCCTGGGAGTCCAACCAGCCAGAACAACTGGCCCGTGTGCTGGCAAAACTCGAAAGCATCCAGGGCGAGTTCAACAGTGGCGGCAAGAAAATCTCCCTGGCCGACCTGATTGTGCTCGCCGGTGGCGTGGGCGTGGAGCAGGCCGCGAAAAATGCCGGCCAAAGTGTGACGGTGCCTTTCACCCCAGGGCGCATGGACGCCAGCCAGGAACAGACCGACGTCGAATCCTTCGGATTCCTTGAACCGATTGCCGACGGCTTCCGTAATTACCTGAAGCAACAGTACCGTGTGCCGGCCGAAAAACTGCTGATCGACAAGGCGCAACTGCTGACGCTCAGTGCGCCGGAAATGACGGTATTGCTGGGTGGGCTGCGGGTGTTGAACACCAATGTCGGCCAGAGCAAACACGGTGTCCTCACCTCACGGCCGGAAGCCTTGACCAATGACTTCTTCACCAACCTGCTGGATATGGGCGTGGAGTGGAAGCCCGTGTCGGATGCCCGGCAAGAGTATGAAGGGCGCGATCGCAAGACCGGTGCAGTGAAGTGGACGGGGACGCGGGTTGACCTGGTCTTCGGTTCCAATGCGCAGTTGCGTGCCTTGGCCGAATTCTATGCCTGCGCCGATGCGCAGCAGCAGTTCGTCAAGGACTTCGTCGCTGCGTGGACCAAAGTGATGAACCTGGATCGATTCGATCTGGCGTAGTCAAAAAGCCTGAACTTGCCGCGACCTGTCTGGATCAGGTCGCGGCAAGCCCTTCTACTGTTTTTTCGTCGCTGACAGACCAGGCATCGATCACCGATTGCAGGAACTGCTCCGACAATCGAGGGTTGTCCAGGGCTCTGGCGATCAATATGGCCCCGGTAATCGATGACAGGATGCGCAAGGCTTCCTGGTGCTTTTCATCATCGGTTTCGCCGTCGACCAATGGCAGCAGCGTTTCGATCAGGGTCTGCACGCCTTGGGTGAACGAGTGGCTGACAGCACCGCCATTGCGCGCGACATCGGCCCCCAGGGCAGGGATCGGGCAGCCTTCGGTCCAGTTGCTCAGGTGACTCTGGGTCAGGTAACCCTTGAGCAGTTCGGGGATGGATTTCGCCGCTCGCCAGTCTTCGATGTTGGTTTCGAACGTGCGGCTGACCGCCTCTGACGCCAACTGCTCCTTGCCACCGGGGAACTGACCGTAAAAGCCGCCATGGGTCAGGCCCACCGAGCGGGACAGCTCGCCGATACCGATGCCGTCGATGCCTCTTTCCCGGTACATCTTCGAGGCTGCGCCGAGGATCGCTTCCTTGTTGGCTGCTGCCTGGTCTTTCGTCACTTTCATGAGTGGGGTCCTGTCATCCGATGAGCGCCTTGGCAATTTTTTGCTGAGGGGCTGGTATTGATGATGATCATAATATAAATTCGCGGCAATGGTTTTGCAGGCCGACGAGCCCGTGGCTCAAGTCAGAACACCTCACAGGGTGCCGCCCCATGAAACGTCATGATCTGCGCAGTATCGACCTCAATCTGCTGGTGATTTTCGAGGCGCTCATTCAGGAGCGCAACGTCACACGGGCCGCAGAAAGACTTTCCCTGGGCCAGCCGGCGGTCAGCGGTGCATTGGGGCGTCTGCGCACACTGTTCAACGACCCTCTGTTTAAACGCATTGGCCACAAAATGGAACCGACCACCCGGGCCTTGCAGGTAGCGCAAACCCTTGGGCCCGCATTGGACTGTATCTGCGCTGTCGTCAGTCTGACGGCTTCCAATAAAAACCCTGTTGATTCAGAGGCTTGATCTGAGCATTCATTTTTTTTGCCCTTAAACATGACGGTCATCATTAATGATGATAGCCAAGTTCACTCCGTTCAATTCGTCGCAGCCCCCTGCGCGGCCGAGAATTCTCCAACCCCTAACCCGTCAGGCGGACACCCCCCATGGAACAGTCACTCAAACCTTTGCGTTACCCCCTTGCTGCATTGGCGTTGGCAACCCTCACTGCTTGCGGCCACGCCCCCGATGCTGCCCAGGCTCCGGGTGCGCCGCCTGTCACGGTCGCCAAAGTGCTCGAGCAACCTATCACTGAATGGGATGAAGTCACCGCCCGTCTGGAAGCGCCGGAAACCGTCGTGGTTCGACCGCGGGTGTCGGGGCAGATCGATCGTGTTGCCTTCACCGATGGCGAGTCGGTGAAGAAAGGGGATTTGCTGTTCCAGATCGATCCACGGCCGTTCGAACACGAAGTACACCGCCTCGAAGCGCAATTGCAACAAGCTCGCGCCACGCTGGTTCGAGCTGGCAATGAAGCGCAACGCGGCCAGCGCCTGTTGAGCAGCAATGCGATCTCCGCTGAACTGGCCGACACGCGCACCACCACCGCCCAGGAAGCCCGCGCCGCCGTCGATGCCGTGCAGGCGCAACTCGATCTGGCACGCCTGAACCTGAGCTTCACCCGTGTCACCGCGCCGATCAGCGGCCGGGTCAGTCGTGCCGAAATCACCGCCGGCAACATCGTCACCGCCGACACATCGGCCCTGACCAGCGTGGTCTCCACCGACAAGGTCTACGCCTATTTCGATGCCGACGAGCGTCTGTTCCTCAAGTACGGCCAGCTCTCCCGCCAAGGCCGGCGCAGCCAGTCCACGCCGGTGTACATGGGCTTGTCGAACGAGGAGGGCAATAGCCACCTGGGGCAGATGAACTTCGTCGACAACCAGGTCAATCCCAAGACCGGCACCATCCGTGGCCGTGCGGTGTTCGACAACGCCGACGGCCAATACACCCCGGGGTTGTACGCCCGATTGAAACTGGTGGGCAGCGCGGCCTATGCCGGCCTGCTGATCAAGGACGAGGCAGTGGGCACCGACCTGGGCAAGAAGTTCGTGCTGGTGATCGACCAGGACAACAAGGCCGTGTACCGCAGCGTCGACCTTGGGCCGAAGCTCGAAGGCTTGCGCATCGTGCGCAGCGGTTTGCAGAAGGAAGACCGGATCGTCATCAACGGTCTGCAACGGGTTCGTCCCGGCGCGGTGGTCGCGCCTCAGGACGCGCCGATGGCCGACGCGCAAACCGTCGTCACCCTGGCTCGTCAACGCCAGGCCATCGAGGCGGGTAATCAGCCTGCCGCTCCGTCTCCGGCGCTGGTGAAAACCGACGCTGGCGTATCGCCCCGCGGATAAAGGAACACCGTCATGAAGTTCTCCCAGTTCTTTATCACGCGGCCGATCTTCGCCGCAGTGCTGTCGTTGCTGATCCTGATTGCCGGCGGCATTTCGCTGTTCCGGTTGCCGATCGGCGAATACCCGGAAGTGGTGCCACCCACTGTGGTGGTCCATGCCAACTACCCGGGCGCCAACCCCAAGGTCATCGGCGAAACTGTGGCTGCCCCCCTCGAACAAGCCATCACCGGCGTCGAGAATATGTTGTACATGTCTTCGCAGTCCACGGCGGATGGCCGGCTCACGCTCACCGTGACTTTCGCCCTGGGCACCGACCTGGACAACGCTCAGGTGCAGGTGCAGAACCGCGTGACCCGGACCGAACCCAAGTTGCCGGAGGAGGTGACGCGCATCGGCATTACCGTCGACAAGGCGTCGCCCGAGCTGACGCTGCTGGTGCACCTGGTGTCGCCGGACAAGCGCTACGACATGCTCTACCTGTCCAACTACGCGATCCTCAACGTCAAGGACGAGCTGTCGCGGCTGGACGGCATCGGTGACGTGAAGATGTTCGGCATCGGTGATTATTCGCTGCGCATCTGGCTCGACCCGAACAAGACCGCGTCACGCAACCTGACCGCCACCGATGTGGTCAATGCGGTGCGTGAACAGAACCGTCAGGTCGCGGCCGGTCAACTGGGTTCACCGCCTGCACCCAACGCCACCAGCTTCCAGATGTCGATCAACTCCCAGGGACGGCTGGTCACCGAAGAAGAATTCGAGAATGTGATCGTGCGCAGTGGTGCGGATGGCGAGATCACCCGCCTCAAGGACATTGCCCGGATTGAGCTCGGCTCCAACCAATACGCACTGCGCGCTCTGCTCAATAACCAGGAAGCGGTGGCAATGCCGATCTTCCAGCGCCCGGGTTCGAACGCGATCGACGTGTCCGACCAGGTGCGGGCGAAGATGGCTGAGCTGAAGAAGAGTTTCCCGGAGGGCATGGACTACGAGATCGTCTATGACCCGACCATCTTCGTGCGCAGCTCGATTGAAGCGGTGGTTCACACGCTGTTCGAAGCGCTGATCCTCGTGGTGCTGGTGGTGATCCTGTTCCTGCAAACCTGGCGCGCGTCGATCATTCCGCTGGTCGCCGTGCCGGTATCGCTGATCGGCACCTTTGCCGTGATGCATTTGCTCGGGTTCTCGCTCAATGCGCTGTCGCTGTTCGGTCTGGTGCTGGCCATCGGCATCGTGGTCGATGACGCCATCGTGGTGGTGGAGAACGTCGAGCGAAACATCGAGTCGGGACTTGAACCGGCCGAGGCTACCCAAAAGGCCATGGGCGAGGTGACCGGGCCGATCATCGCCACGGCTTTGGTGCTGTGTGCGGTCTTCGTGCCGGCCGCTTTCATTTCCGGCTTGACCGGGCAGTTCTACAAGCAGTTCGCCCTGACCATCGCCATCTCCACGGTGATCTCGGCGTTCAACTCGCTGACTTTGTCGCCAGCATTGGCGGCGGTGTTGCTCAAGGCCCACGGTGCGCCGAAAGACCGTTTCTCCAAAGTGCTGGATCGGCTGTTCGCAGGCTGGTTGTTCAAGCCCTTCAACCGGCTGTTCGAAAAGGCCGGCAATGGTTACGTGGTGGCGGTGGCCAGGGTCATTCGCGGCAGCAGCGTGGCCCTGCTGGTTTACGCTGGCCTGATCGCCATGACGTACATGGGTTTCAGCACCACACCGACCGGCTTTGTGCCGACCCAGGACAAGAAGTACCTGGTGACCTTTGCGCAATTGCCCGATGCGGCCAGCCTTGACCGCACTGAGTCGGTGATCCGGCGCATGAGCACCATCGCCATGAACGAACCGGGCTTCGACAGCGCCGTGGCGTTTCCCGGCCTGTCGATCAACGGTTTCACCAACAGCCCGAATGCCGGCATCGCGTTCATCGGCTTGCGTCCTTTCGATGAGCGCAAAGACCCAAGCCTGTCCGCCGGGGCGATTTCCGCTTCGCTGAATGCCAAGTTCGGCGGCATTCAGGATGCCTACATCGCGGTGTTCCCGCCGCCACCTGTGCAAGGCCTGGGCACCATCGGCGGGTTCCGCCTGCAGATCGAAGACCGGGGCAACCTGGGCTACGAAGAGCTGTACAAGGAAACCATGAACATCATCGGCAAGGGGCGCAGTGTCCCGGAGCTGGCCAACCTGTTCACCAGCTACACGGTCAATGTGCCGCAAGTCGAAGCCGCCATCGACCGCGAAAAAGCCAAGACCCATGGCGTGGCAATCAACGACATCTTCGACACCTTGCAGGTGTACCTCGGATCGCTTTACGCCAACGACTTCAACCGTTTTGGCCGTACCTATCAGGTCAACGTCCAGGCTGAGCAGCAGTTCCGTCAGGAACCGGAGCAGATCGGCCAGTTGAAGGTACGCAACGACCGTGGAGAAATGATTCCACTGGCCACGTTCGTCAAGGTCAGCCCGACGTCGGGGCCCGACCGGGTCTCGCACTACAACGGGTTCGTCACCGCGGAAATCAACGGCAGTGCAGCCCCCGGCTACAGCTCCGGCCAGGCGCAAAAAGCCATCGAGAAACTACTCAAGGAAGAACTGCCCAACGGCATGACCTACGAGTGGACTGACCTGACCTACCAACAGATCCTGTCCGGCAACACCGCGCTGTTGGTGTTCCCGCTCTGCGTCCTGCTGGCGTTCCTGGTACTGGCTGCGCTGTATGAAAGCTGGAGCCTGCCGCTGGCGGTGATCCTGATCGTACCGATGACCCTGCTGTCGGCGATTGCCGGGGTGATCATCTCCAGGGGCGACAACAACATCTTCACCCAGATCGGCTTGATCGTGCTGGTGGGCCTGGCCTGCAAGAACGCGATCCTGATCGTCGAGTTCGCCAAGGACAAACAGGACCAGGGCCTGTCGCCGCTGGACGCTGTACTGGAGGCTTGCCGCATGCGTCTGCGGCCGATCCTGATGACGTCGTTCGCCTTCATCATGGGGGTGATTCCGCTGGTGACTTCCACCGGGGCCGGTTCGGAAATGCGCCGGGCCATGGGGGTTGCCGTGTTCTCCGGGATGCTCGGGGTGACCTTCTTCGGGTTGCTGCTGACGCCGGTGTTCTTCGTCCTGATTCGTCGCTACATCGAACGTAAAACCGCGCGCAAGGCGGCCCGGGTTCACGCGCTCAACGTTATTGATTCGGAGGCACACTGATGAATGCTTTCAAGCTCTTCGTTCCCAGCCTCCTGGTCACGGCATTGGCCGCCTGCACCGTGGGGCCGGATTACAAGACCCCCGACACGGCGCCTGCCCATGTCGTCTCGGCACAAGGAGCCAACTACGATCAAACGCGATTCGAAACGGTGTGGTGGCAGCAATTCGACGACCCCACGCTGAATCAGCTGGTCGGCAAAGCGCTCAATGGCAACCGCGATCTGCGCGTGGCCTTCGCCCGCTGGAAAGCCGCCCGGGCCATCCGTGATGACGTCAGCAACGACAATCTGCCGGTGGTCACCAGCCGGGTCAGCAGCGTGCAGGGCAAATCGCAGGTGCCGGGCCTGACCGAGAGCCGGGTCAACACTGAGCGCTACGACCTGGGCCTGGACATGGCCTGGGAGATCGATCTGTTCGGGCGCATCCAGCGTGAGCTGGAATCCAGCGATGCCCGGGAAGACGCCACGGCGGCGGACCTGTACCAACTGCGGGTGACCATGATCGCCGAGCTGGTGGATGCCTATGGTCAACTGCGCGGTGCGCAACTGCGGGAAAAGATCGCCTTGGCCAACCTGAAGAACCAAAGCGAATCGCGCGCCGTGACGGTGAGCCTGCGTGATGCTGGCGTGGGTAACGAGCTCGACGTTGTGCGTGCCGACGCCCGGTTGGCGGCTGTCGAGGCGAGCGTGCCGCAGTTGCAGGCGGAGCAGGTGCACCACAAGAACCGCATCGCCACGCTGCTGGGCGAACGCCCGGACACCCTGAGCATCGACCTGAGTCCAAAGAACCTGCCGGCCATCGCCAAGGCATTGCCGATTGGCGATCCTGGCGAGCTGTTGCATCGGCGCCCGGATGTGCTCGCGGCAGAGCGCCGGTTGGCGGCGTCAACGGCGGATGTCGGCGTGGCCACCGCCGACCTGTTTCCACGGGTGAGCTTGAGTGGGTTCCTCGGGTTCACGGCGGGGCGTGGTTCGCAAATCGGTTCCAGTGCCGCCCGTGCCTGGAGCCTGGGGCCGAGTATCACCTGGGCCGCGTTTGACCTGGGCAGTGTGCGGGCGCGCATTCGTGGCGCAAACGCCGACGCCGAGGGAGCATTGGCGACCTATGAACAACAGGTGCTGCTCGCACTGGAAGAGTCGGAAAACGCCTTCAGCGACTATGGCAAGCGCCAGCAACGCTTGCTGTCGCTGATCAAGCAAAGCGAGTCGAGTCGAGCCGCGGCCGATCTGGCGGCGACGCAATACAAGGAAGGGGTGGTGGACTACCTGGTGTTGCTGGACGCACAACGCGAGCGGTTGAATGCCGAGGATGCCCAGGCACTGGGGGAGACCGATCAGTACCGCGCCATAGTTGCGATCTACAAATCCTTGGGGGGTGGATGGGACAGCGGCGATACCCGGCTTGCGAAAAACAACTGACTAACCCGTTGTTGTAGGAGCGAGCTTGCTCCGGGCGGCGTTCCGACGAAGGACTCAAGAACGCCGCGATTAGCCAGAAAGCATGCGTTTTCGTTAACGACCTTCGCGAGCAAGCTCGCTCCTACAGTCAGCGCTATGGCCACTTTCGATTATTGACCGTCCACAAGGCGCAGTAGCCCTAGCGGAATGGTATCGCGCAGAGGCTCTGTCAGCAGGGTATCCGGAAAGCCCTGGTAAGCCACCGGGCGCAGGAAACGTTTGATGGAAGTCATGCCCAATGAAGTAAAACGACTGTCCGAGGTGGCCGGGAACGTCCCGCCATGCACGGTGGAAAAACACACTCGTGCGGATGGGCGAAGGCGTTGACCAACGACGTGCCCGCAGTTGCGGGTTTGTATCCGCAGGTATCGGCAACGCCCGCCGTTACCCGGGCATACAAAACCGGCGTTTCCCGACACCCGGGCGATACACGGAGGCCTCCAAATGGAATCACCGGCAGCGTCACTTTCGGCGCGGCCTGGCGTGGTTCAACTGGAGGAAAGACAATGTTGCGTACCCACACCCGTCACACCCTCGGCAGGCTTGGCCTCATCCTGGCCGCCGCAGGGCTCACCACTGTAGCGAGCCTTGCTCAAGCCCAGGAAACACAACCGGCCCCGGCGATGAAAAGCTGGCAGCAGGGCCTGCACCGCACCGACCTGGTACGCGAAGACCTGGGCACCGCCGATCGCGAAGTCCTCCAGGTGCTCGTGGACTTCGATCCGGGCGTGACATCGCCCAAACATGCTCACCCCGGTGTCGAGGTGGCGCACGTGATCAGCGGCACCTTTGAGTATCAGCTGGAAGGGCGGGCACCGGTGACGCTCAAGGCCGGTGATTCGTTGTACATACCTGAAGGCGTTGCGCATGTGGCGAAGAACGTAGGCCAGGGCAAGGCCTCGGAACTGGCGACCTACATCGTGAAGAAAGGCGAAGCGCTGCTGATCCTGAAGGAGTAGGCGAGGGCCACCGGGTCATTGCCGGCTGCAAACCTCCCACACACAACCGCGCAACCAGCGATGCGCCGGGTCGGCGTCCATGCGCGGGTGCCACAGCATCGAAACCGTGATCGGCGGCGTGGGGAAGGGCAGGGCAAAGCAGTACATCCCCTGGCACAGGTTGCCGACGTGCCGCTGCGGTACGCTGGCGACCAGGTCTGAAGCCCGCGCCAATGCAATCGCAGAGGAGAAACCGGCGACGATGGTGATGATGTCCCGCTTCAATCCCAGCTCATTCAAGGCGTCATCCATGACGCCTTTTTCGTGGCCCCGACGTGAGACCAGAATGTGCCGGGCGGCGGCATAACGCGCGGGAGTGATTTCACCCTGAGCCAGTGGATGACCCTCGCGCACGACGCCAATGAACCGATCGCGAAACAGCATCCGGGTCCGCACTTCCGGGCTGGTTGATTCGCCGATCACACCGGTTTCCAGATCCACCGAACCTTCGCGCAGCAGGGTGCTGTCCTTGTTCAGCTTCTGCACGAAATTCAAGCGGACGCCGGGCGCTTCTTCGTTGATGCGGGCGATCAGTTGCGGTCCGAAATTTTCCACGAAGCCGTCGCTGGTGCGCAGGGCGAAGGTACGGGTCAGTTGATTCAGGTCGAGTGCCTCGGCGGGGCGCAGGACGGCTTCGGCGTCCTGCACGAGCACGCCGACGCGTTCACGCAACTCCAGCGCCCGAGGCGTGGGAACCAGTCCGCGCCCGGCCCGCACCAGCAGCGGATCGCCCGTGGTTTCGCGCAATCGCGCCAGCGCCCGGCTCATGGCTGACGGGCTCAGGTGCAAACGCTGCGCGGCGCGGGCCACGCTGCCTTCCTCCAGCAACACGTTCAGGGTGATCAACAGATTCAGGTCGGGCATCGAATCAATTCCTGTGGGAGCAGGTATGTGGCGTTGGGTGCACGTATAAAGTGCAAATGCTGCGCCTTCCGCCATGTTATGGCTGGGCTTAGGCTCGGGACAACCTATTTGCGGAGTCGCGAGAAAATGAAGTCCATATCGATTCGGGGAGCCTTGGCCAGCCTGTCGTTATCCATGCTGCTGTCGTCCCTGGGCACCAGCATTGCCAACGTTGGATTGCCGACACTGGCCGAGGCGTTCTCGGCCTCCTTTCAGCAAGTGCAATGGGTGGTGCTCGCTTACCTGCTGGCGATCACGGCGCTGATCGTCAGTGTCGGAAGACTTGGCGACATCATTGGCCGCCGACGTTTGTTGTTGATCGGGATTTGTGTGTTTACCGTCGCTTCGATCCTGTGCGCGCTGGCCCCTCATCTCTGGTTATTGATTGCCGCTCGGGTGCTGCAGGGCGTCGGTGCGGCCATCATGATGGCGCTGACCATGGCGCTAGTGGGCGGGGCCGTTCCCAAGGAAAAAATGGGCAGTGCGATGGGCGTGCTCGGCACGATGTCGGCGATTGGCACCTCACTCGGCCCGACCCTTGGAGGTTTTTTGATTGCCAATCCGGGGTGGCAGGCAATTTTTCTGATCAATGTGCCGTTGGGTGTTTTGGCGATTGGGCTCGCGCTCTACTTTTTGCCCAACGATCGCAGTGAGAAGAGGGCGGATCGAGCGGGTTTCGATGTGCTCGGCACGCTGGTGCTGGTTCTGACACTGCTGGCTTATGCACTGGCGATGACCATTGGGCGTGGCACCCTGGGGTCGCTGAACATGACGCTGTTGCTGGTGATAGTTCTTGGGCTGTGCGTGTTTGTATTCGTCGAGCACACAGCCGAGTCGCCTCTGGTTCGATTGACGATGTTCCGTAACTGGCAGATGAGCGCAGGATTCGTAATGAGCATGCTGGTGACCACCGTGGTCATGGCGACCATGGTGGTAGGACCGTTTTACCTCACAGGCGCACTGGCGTTGAATGCAGCGAGTGTTGGGTTGGCGATGTCGACGGGACCGCTGGTAGCCGCACTGGCAGGCGTACCGGCGGGCCGATGGGTCGATCGTTTGGGCACGTATCGAGCCAGCACGCTCGGATTGATCGCCATGTTGACCGGCGCTTGCATCCTGCCGGCCTTGCCGATGGCGTTCGGTGTGCCCGGCTATATCGTGCCGCTGGCTGTCATTACCGCCGGCTATGCGTTGTTCCAGGCGGCCAACAATACCGCCGTCATGCTGGAAATTGAGGCGCAGCAGCGTGGTGTGGTTTCCGGTTTGCTCGGGTTGTCGCGCAATCTCGGGTTGATCACGGGCGCCTCGGTCATGGGCGCAGTGTTCGCCTTCGGCACGGCCAGCCAGGATATTTTGCAGGCGCAACCTGAGGCCATCGCACAGGGGATGCGGCTGACGTTCGCCGTCGCCGCCGGGTTGATCGTCATTGCGCTGGTGATTGGCGCGGTCAGCAAAATCGTTTCACGTCGCTTGATCGCGCCGTGCTGAAAAACGGCGCGGCTGTCGTGAAAACGACCTGTTTGCGCTGAACGCGAAGCCTTGCGAGTTTTCTGTTGAACGAGTGTTCAGTCTCGACTATGTTGGGGGCCACCTTCCCCCGGCTGGTTGCGGGCTTGCGTTTCTTCAATTCGAACGAGGCACTGGCATGCGGTTTTCACCCTTTGTAGAGCGGATCAGTGGCCAAGGCGTTGCCGCCTGGGATATTCACTACGCGGCCAGCGCGGCACAGCGCAATGGCGAGGACGTGATCATCCTCAGCGTCGGCGACCCGGATTTCCCCACCCCTGATTTCATCACCGACGCTGCCATCCACGCCTTGCGTGAAGGGGATACCCACTACACCGAAATCGCCGGTCGCCAGGCCTTGCGCGAGGCCATCGCCGGCCGCTACAGCCAACTGATCGACCGCGAACTGCTGGCGTCGAACATCATTCTCACGGCAGGTGCGCAGAACGCCTTGTTCGCCACCTCGATGTGCCTGCTCGGTGCCGGCGACGAAGTGATTGCCTTCGATCCGATGTACGTCACCTACGAAGCCACGCTCAAGGCGTCCGGCGCCACGCTGGTGCGGGTACCCTGTGCCGCGGACTCGGGTTTCCGCCTCGATGCCGCCGTCTTGGCCAAGGCCATTACCCCGCGCACCCGGGCGATTTTCTTCTCCAACCCGAACAACCCCACTGGCGTGGTGCTGGGCCGCGAAGAGCTGCAAGCCATCGCCGACCTCGCCATCGCCCATGACCTGTGGGTGGTGGTGGACGAGGTCTACGAGAGCCTCGCCTACGAGCGTGAACACTTGAGCCTGGCGGCGTTGCCGGGCATGGCCGTGCGCTGCGTGGTGATCGGCAGCCTGTCCAAATCCCATGCCATGACCGGTTGGCGCATTGGATGGGTAGTGGCCCATGAAGCCCTGGTCAATCATGTCGAAACCCTGGTGCTGAGCATGCTGTACGGCTTGCCCGGGTTTGTCATGGAAGCGGCGCTCAAGGCCGTGCAGTCCCATGACGAAGTCACCCACGGCATGCGCGAGATCTATCGCCGGCGCCGCGATCTGGTGGTGTCCGGACTGGCGGATTGCCCGGGCATCAGCGTGCTCAACCCCGATGCCGGCATGTTCGTGCTGGTGGACGTGCGAGGCACCGGCCTGACCTCGCTGGAATTCGCCTGGCGCCTGCTGCGCGAAGCCGGTGTCTCGGTGCTTGATGCGGCGGCATTCGGCGAGCCGGCCCAGGGTTTTGTACGGCTTTCGTTCACCCTGGGTGAAGAGCGCCTGGCCCAGGCCTGCCAGCGCATTCGCGGCTTTGTCCAGGTGCTCAATGGCGAAGCGCCGAGGCCGCTGATCGGCACGCTGAGCAGTACCGCAGCCGCCGAACCGGTCGTCGCCAAGACTATGATCGAGGTCGATGGCCTGCACAAACGCTTCGGCAATATCGAAGTGCTCAAGGGCGTTTCCCTGACCGCCCGCGAGGGCGACGTGATTTCTCTGATCGGTGCCAGCGGCTCGGGAAAAAGCACCTTGCTGCGCTGCATCAACATGCTCGAAGTGCCGGACCAGGGACGCATCCTGGTCGATGGCGAAAGCATTCACCTTAACCAGAATCGCCCCGGCGCACCGCTGGTGTCGGACGCCAAACAGCTTGTGCGCATAAGGTCGAGCCTGGGCATGGTGTTCCAGAACTTCAACCTCTGGCCCCATCGCACGGTGCTGGAAAATCTCATCGAAGCGCCGACCCAGGTCCTGCGTGAAAGCCGTGCGGAGGCGACCGAGCGCGCCGAAGCCCTGCTCGAACGCGTGGGGCTTGCGGCCAAGCGCAACGAGTACCCGGCGTTTCTCTCCGGGGGACAGCAACAACGGGTGGCCATCGCCCGGGCCCTGGCCATGCGGCCCAAGGTCATGCTGTTCGATGAACCCACCTCGGCACTCGACCCGGAACTGGTCGGGGAAGTGCTGCGGGTGATCCGCTCCCTCGCCGAAGAAGGCCGGACCATGATCCTGGTGACTCATGAAATGGCGTTCGCACGCGATGTCTCTTCCAAAGTCGCTTTTTTGCATCAAGGGCTGATCGAGGAAACCGGTTCGCCGGACGAAGTGTTCGTACACCCACGCAGCGAGCGTTGCCGACAATTCGTCAATGCTCATCAGACTCGCTAACTCATCATAAAAAGACGGGAAAACAACATGGGAAATCGACGTTTTGCAAACTGGTTGACCGGTGCGGCCTGCGTATTGCTGGCCGGCATGAGTGCCGCCCAAGCGCAACCGATCAGGTTCGCGGTGGCAGCCGAACCCTATCCGCCGTACACCGAAAAGCAGGCCAATGGTGAGTGGAAGGGCTTCGAAGTCGACCTGATCCACAAGCTGTGCAGCGAAATGAAAGCCGATTGCGAGATCAAGGAAGTCGCGTGGGACGGCATCATTCCGTCGCTGCTGGCGAAGAAGATCGACGTGATCTTTTCCTCGATGTCGGTGACCGAAGAACGCGAAAAACAGATCGCCTTCAGCAAGGCCTACTACGATTCGGCGATTGCCGTCGTCGGCCCGAAAGAGGCGTCGGTGAAGAAGTACCCGGATGACCTCAAGGGCAAGATCATCGGCGTGCAGAACTCCACCGTGAGCGCCAGTTACCTGAAGACCTACTACGAAAAAATTGCCGATGTTAAGTACTACGACACTCAGGACTCAGCCAACGCCGACCTGATTGCCGGGCGCATCGACCTGATGATGGCCGACGGCACCGCCATGGCCGCGTTCATCAAGACCCCGGACGCCAAGGACCTGGCCTACCTCGGCACCGTGCCTTACGACCCGATCTTCGGCAAAGGCGTGGGAGCCGGCCTGCGCAAGGACGACGCCGAACTCAAGGCCAGACTCGACAAGGCCATCCAGGAATTGCTGGCGAGCAAGGACTATGACGAGCTGTCCCAGAGCTACTTCGGCACCAGCGTGAAGCCGGCGTTCTGACCAGCACACAGATCCTGTAGGAGCCGGCTTGCCGGCGAAGGGGCCCTTGAGGCCGCCAAAAACTTCGCTGGCAAGCCAGCTCCTACAAGGGTTTTTGCAGTGTTTTCATGGTCGTTACTGGGGGTTGAAATGCCGGCAATGTTCGATCTGATCAATTTCACTGAACAGGGATGGGGCAGTGCGCTGTTGAAGGGGCTATGGATGACCCTGCAGATTTCCGCCGGGGCCTTTGTGCTCGGGCTGGCCATCGGGCTGGTGGTGGCGTGCCTCAAGCTCGGCGCGCCAAAACCGATTGCAGCGCTGATGCGCGGCTACACCACGTTGTTCCGCGCGGTTCCGGAATTACTGCTGATTCTGTTGCTGTACTACGTTGGCTCCATGCTCCTCAATTCGCTGATGACCCGGCTCGGCTACGGCGTGGTCGATGTCAGTGGTCCGCTGGCGGCCATCGTGGTGCTGGGGCTGGTGCAGGGTGCCTACGCCTCGGAGATTTTTCGCGCGGCGATCCAGGCGATTCCCTTCGGCCAGATCGAAGCGGCCAAGGCGTTCGGCCTGAACGGTTTCGGTCTGTTCCGCCGGGTCACGCTGCCAATCATGGCGCCTTACGCCATGGCCGGGATGGCCAACCTGTGGATCAACCTGATCAAGGACAGTGCGCTGATCAGCGTGGTTGGCACCAACGAGCTGCTGTACACCGCCAAGCAAGGCGCGGGGTCGACGCGCCACTATCTGTTGTTCTACCTCACGGCTGCCGCGTTGTATTACGCGGTGACGCTGGCGTCGAACTATGTGTCGGGTCGGCTTGAGCGACGTATTCGTCGCTGGATGCCTCTTGTTGACTGAACCGGCAGAGAGAATGAAATGATTCCAGCGTGGATAGTTGAATACGCGGCTCTGTTGGGCCGGGGGCTGCAAACCACCCTCGCGATTCTTTTGATCGCCAGTGTGTTCGGATTTGTCCTGGCGGTGTTGGTGGCGCTGGCGCGGATTTCGAAAAACAAGGTGATCGCCAAGGTCAGCCTGTTCTACACCAGCGTGACCCGCGGTACGCCGTTGCTGATCCAGATCTACATTTTCTACTACGGCCTGGGCAGCCTGTTTGCCCAGTTCCCGCTGATTCGCGGCAGTTTCCTCTGGCCCTACCTGCGCGACGGTTACTGGTACATCGTGTTCGCCCTGGTGGTGTCGGTCGGCGCTTATGTCGGCGAAGTGATCCGCGGTGGCCTGCTGGCGGTGCCCAAGGGTGAAATGGAAGCGGCCTCGGCCTTCGGCATGACCGCGCGCCAGTCCTTGCTGCGGGTACGCTTGCCCCGGGCCATGCGCCTGTTGCTGCCGACCCTGGCCGGGGAAACCGTGATGCTGCTCAAGTCCACGGCGCTGGCGTCGACCATCGCCGTGATCGATCTGCTCGGCGCCGCCAACGTGGTCCGCGCGCAAACCCTGCAGGTGTACGAACCCTTGTTGCTGGTGGCCGGGGTGTATGTGTGCCTGACGTTCCTGATCGAGGCGCTGTTTGCCTTTGCCGAGCGGCGCGGGACGCCGGTACGCAGGTCGGCCTGATGAGTTCGACAAGGGTAGACCGCCGTCAGCGGCACCCTGGCGATGATCTTCGGCCGGCATCCGTCACAGGGCGTCGTCGGTGCTGAATGCCCCGTGACGCAACCCCTTTATCCAGCAGCGGCAGATATGCAGTCCGTTGGCGGCGCTGAAGGTCTCGGGGTTCAGGCACCACTCGAGCCAGAGACCGTCGAGCATCGCCGATAGGCCGATGGCGGCCAGGCGGGTGTCGTGAATCACGAAGCCTTCGCTGGCGGCCAGCCCGTCGAGCAACTGGCGGATCAGATCGAGGTAGGCGCGGTAGCTTTTTTCGTGGGACTGGCTGACGTGTTCGGAGTGACGGATCAGGCTCCAGAACACCACCCACACACCGAGCAGTTTCGGGTCCATGACCCTGGGCGAGAATGAGCCTTCCAGGAAGGCATCGACCTTTTGCGCGGGTGTCTGGGCCTGTTCGATTTCCTGGAGCAGGGCCGTGGTCAGTTCACTGGCGAGCCGCTGGTAGGTGTCGGCGATCAGTGCCTCGATGCTGCCGAAGTGATGGTTGAGCAACCCCACGGACACCCCGGCTTCGGTAGCGATGCGTCGCACGGAGATCCCGGCGTGACCGTCGCGGCCCAGGCAGCGCAGGGTGGCGGCTACCAGCATTTCGCGACGGTCATCGGGTTCGGCGCGGCGGTTTTTCGGGGCATCGGTCGTCACAAGGCTGTCCTTGGGTGAGGTTCCACGCTGCCGAGCTTAGTTGAACGTCTGTTCAATCACCAGCCTCGACAGCAGCGATACAGCGTTTTTCAACGGTCATGACAGGAGGGAAAGCCAATGCCGCAGGATATTTCGTTCAGTGTCAGCAACAACAACGGCGATGCTGTGCGGGTCGGTGCCTGGCGCTATGCCGGCGACGGCAGCGGGCCAAACGTGCACCTGCAAGCCGGCGTACATGCCGATGAAATCGCCGGGATGCTGGTCCTGCACCTGCTGATGCAACGACTGCAAACCGCCGAAACCCAGGGCCGGCTCAAAGGCAACATCACCGTGGTGCCGCAGGCCAATCCGCTGGGCATCGGGCAGTTTCGCCAGGGACGGATCCTCGGTCGTTACCATGACGCCACCGGGCATAACTTCAATCGTTCGTTCGACCAGTCGGCGGCCATGGAACGACCTTCGACCTGCGTTCAGCAATGGCAAAAGAAACTGGTGCAACTGGCCGCCCCGGCCGATGTGATGCTCGACCTGCACACCGATGACGAGGCGCTACCGTACCTGTACGTGCACCGCAGTTTCTGGCCCCGTGGCCGCGAACTGGCGGCGGCGATGAAGATGGACGTGGCGATCATCTGGGATGACGGCGACGATGGCTCCTTCGAGGAAACCATCATTGCCCCGTGGCTGCGCGAAGGCGTCACCGAGCACCGCATGGCTGCGACCCTGGAGCTGCGTGGGCAGGGTGATGTCAGCGACCGCTTTGCCGAGTCGGATGCCGAAGGGCTGTACAACTGGCTGTGCGGTTGCGGTGTCATTGACGAGCAAGTTTCACCGGCTGACTGGCCCGTCGAAACCGTGGAAATGGGCCACATGGAAACCATCATCGCCCCGCAACCCGGCGTGTTGATCTTCGAAAAAGAGCTGGGGGATTTCGTCGAGGAAGGCCAGCGCTTTGCACGGATTCTCGGGCGGCCGGGCGATCCAGCCTCCGAAGTGGTGCTGCATGCCGAGCAAGCGGGGCGCCTGGTGACGCGCTATCGCGATCGCCTGATATCTCAGGGTATGGGGGTGGCGAAATTCACCGGCAGCCGGGTGTCGCGTAACTGGAGTGGCGGGTTGCTGGACCCCAATTGATACGAAGGTGATTCAGCGCAGCGGCCGAAACGCCGTGCGCAGCTCCTCGACAAACAGCTCCGGCTGTTCCCACGCGGCGAAATGGCCGCCCTTGGCAGCCTGATGGAAGTAGATCAGGTTGCGATAGGCGCGTCGGGCCCAGCTCTCCGGCGGGAAATAGACATCATCAGGGAATACCGTGACGGCCACCGGCAGTGTGATGTCGCCGGTCTTCTGTGCCGCAGAAAAAAGCGGGCTGCGCCCTTTGTTTTCCCAATACAGCCGACTTGCCGAGGCGCCGCTGTTGGTCAACCAGTACAACGTGATGTCGTCCAGTACTTCATCCTTGCCTGGCGATTGCTGTGGGTCGGCGCCATACGACCACTTGGAAAATCCCGGGTGACCGAGCATGAACGCTGCGAGGAACGCCGGAGAATCCGTTACGCCGTAACCAATCAGCTGCGGCCGCGCGGCCATCATCGCGCTGTAGGCCAGGTTTCCCTGTTTAATCGATGCGGCCAGCGCGTCGTAGGTCGCACGCTCTTGCTCGGAATACCCCGCAGGCGCGGGACCGCCGGCAGCAAGTGCTGCGGTCGCTTCCGGCGGGACCGTCGCCGGCAGGTTGAGGTGAATGCCCAGTAACCCGGGCACGGACTGGCGCGCCATGGCGCTCGTGATGGGGCCACCCCAGTCGCCACCCTGGGCAACGTAGCGGGAGTACCCCAAACGCTGCATCAATTGCCCCCAGATCCGGGCCACATGGTCCGGGTCCCATCCGGGCTCAGTCGGTTTGCCGGAGAAGCCGTAGCCGGGGATCGACGGAATCACCACGTCGAATGCATCCGCGCTATTGCCCCCGTGAGCGGCCGGATCGGTGAGCGGGCCGACCACCTTGATGAACTCCAGTACCGAGCCAGGCCAACCGTGGGTCAGGATCATCGGTAACGCATTCGGCCGGGGCGAGCGCACCCAGATGAAATGGATAGCGACCCCATCGAGGGTGGTCGTGTACTGGGGCAAGGCATTGAGCTGCGCCTGGGCCTTGTGCCAGTCATAGTTCGTGCCCCAGTAGCGAACCAGCTCCTGCAGTCTCGCCAGCTGTGCACCTTGTGATCGATCGGCCACCGTCTCCTTGTCCGGCCAGCGTGTGGCCGCGAGGCGGTTGCGTAGGTCAGTGAGTTGTTGATCCTGGATATCGACGTGGAAGGGCACAATGGCGTCGGCGGCGGGAGCGGCGCTCACCAGGGGCGAGTTGCACAGTGCGAGGGCCATTAGCAGGATGACGAAAGCAGATTTCATCTTCATTTCCTCGCTGGGAGGTATGCCTTCGCCCGTGTTCAACGCACATGGGCGAAGGTCGATACAGCCCTTGAGACTGATCTCGTTCAACAGGACGCGCAAGCAGGTTTTATCAAACACACAAAACCTGTGGCGAGGGGGCAGCGTTAGCCACCGATTCAGTGATTATTCAGGCGGATCAATCTGATCCAGCACCCGGTTCGCCGTGATCTCCGCCAACATCACGCTGTTGGAAATCCCCAGAAGGGCATTGCGCGAGCCGCCGTCCAGATGATCCACCAACTGGTGCACCATCACATCGACCGAGGCCAGGGTCTCGACCAGATACACCATCAGGGTTTCGGTATCGACCTTGGGGTCTACGATAAACAGCGAGCCTGGCGTGCGCGGTGTGGCTTTGATGTCGGCAGTCGATGGGAAGTGGAAGGCGAGGGCACGTTCGGCGGCCTCGTTGAGCTTGTTTGAATCGGGTTCGTACGGGGATGTCGGATCGGTGTCCGGCGGGTTGGGGGTGACTTTGAACATATGCTTGCTTCTCTGATTGGGTGCCAACCCTCTTGCTGCTAAACGAGAAGGAGGCAGCTGTGCGCAGGTTAGCAGACCGGGGAAGCTAGCAAAGCCGGCGCGCCCGAAGGCGCCCTGCGCACAGCCACCATCAAATGCAGGCATGGGAATACCTGACTGACAGGAGCTTGTGCACCTTGCTTACAACCCCGGGCTGCTAAACCCGACCACTGATGGGCAGTGGCGCGGAAACGATAGAGACCAGAGGCAAGGCGCACAAGCCGGCGGATTCTGGCGTAACCGTAGGCAACGACGCAAGGTCTTGTAGCCCTCAGGAAATAACCTACAACCTTTTTAAACAAGCGCTCTTGCGGACATGAGCAACTGACTACCGGCTTTCGTGTATCGCTGTGTATCAGGGCACGACATCCGCATACAGCTATACAAAACCCTCTCTTTACGGATACAGCCCGGATACACCACTGGGGCCAAATAGACCTGCCAAAGCGAGATGCACAACGCACCTCGCAACCAGGTTTATCAACCCTTGTGGTACGACCAATAGTGGTCCAGCCACGCCATTGATCCGGAGTATCAACATGTCTCGTATCCAGTTCCCGAACAAAACCCGTATTGGCCTGATCGCTGTTGCACTGGTCGGCGGTATCAACTTCGCGTCCTCCGCGTTTTCCGCCGAAGCCTTGCCTCAAGGCTATCAACTGGCTTCCGCAGAAAAGACCAGCGAAGGCAAGTGTGGTGAAGGCAAGTGCGGTGCCGAAGCCAGCGCGCAAAAGACCCAGGCCGAGGGCAAGTGCGGTGAAGGCAAATGCGGTGATGCCTCGTTCGCCAGGACCGACGCCGATCATGACGGTCGCGTGTCGCTCAAGGAACTGCTGGCGGTGGCGCCCAAGGGCACTGAGGAATTCAAGGCGATGGACACCAACAGCGATGGTTTCCTGTCCGAGGGTGAGGTGTACAAGTTCCGCACCAACCAGTACATCTCCAACGGCAAGAAAGTACCGACCGAGCTGTTCACCAAGTTGAGCCAGGCTAAAGACTGATCGGCTGCTACGAAAAAACCCTTCCTGCGTTGACGCGCAGGAAGGGTTTTTGGCGTGGGCAGTACTGGTTTGGTCGTCAGGCGCGAAATTGCACTGCACTTGACCACCGGTTGCATCGGATTTAACCAGCAGGCTTTGTAACCATGACCGGCAAAGAACGGCCATAAGCAGCCAGTCGGAAATGTCCACGAAACCATGGGCGATTCACTCTGGGGCACACAGGCATTCAGCTTCCCTCCGCCCTCGGTTCCCGACTGGGAGCGCGGCGCCTGCAAAGTTGCCATTATCATTTGTCGTCCATCTTTGTTGACGATTGTGGCCGGAGCTCAGTGCTCTCTTCGGCGTTGGGCGCTTCTGGAAAACTCCCTGGCGTGAACACATGGGTCTGCAAGTCGCTGGCATCGACTTCGGCGACACCATGAACCGAACGGGCCAGACCAATGGCCTGCTCACACTGTCTATGAGTGTTGACGCGGCCGCTTAACCCCACTATGCCCGCATGGGTTTTGACATTGATATGCAGGCTAAGGGTCGGATCGGAAAATGCCAGGGCCGACTTCACCTTGGCGGTAATCCATGCATCGTGAACGGCCATCTCCAGACCATGAGAGTAATGCTGGAAGGAGTGAATTTTCATGGCTGAACCCTCTCTCGCGTAATCAGACGTACTGTCCATCCCATTTGCTGTGCAGCCCTCTGCCTGTCAGGTGAAAGCTATGGATACCTGAGTCGTTTTGGAGCGCTCGCCACGCAAACATTGACAGAAATTAATTATAGTACGGCCGTTGCCTGCGGTCAGAGCACTGTCCCCGTGAACGTCCGCCTTGGTCGCTCTGTGCCAGGCGCAACACCTACAGAGCACTCAACAGTCCTTATTGCGATCAGCCCTGATCAACCCATAGCTGCCGATCTCGACCGACAGAATCGGCCAGGAACGGACGTTTATAGATAGGAGCACTTAACCCAGTGCCAGCTGAGATGCTTGTTCGCAACCAGGCTGGGTTCGCTGATGGGTTACGCTGCCGTTGGTCGGCACCTTGCGCAGCAGTGCGATAGAAAACTATAGGAATAAACTCTCGTGCCGATATCAGTGAGGCAGGGCCTGCACGCGCCTGACCTTGAACCTGAGCGATCGAGCACATTGATGAGTGACAAATCTTTGGAAGAAAAAGCGGCAGTGATGGTCGACCCACATGAAACGATGGCCAGTATCGGACAGATCACTGCCGGGCGCGATGCCCTGCAACAGCGCCTGGACAAGGCTGATCGCGCGGTTCAGGAGCTTCAGGAGCAACTGGACTTGGCAAAGACGCTGATGACCCGTCTGCTGGCCGCGAGTTTTGCGTCGACCGGCAAACCTTCCGCGCCCCTGACAAACTGGGGGCTAAATGAGATCGACGTTGTCGAACGGGAGATGGCCTGCTATTTGAATCCTGCCAATGAGGCGAGTGCCGCTTGACAGGTCGCCTCCGGCAGTTGCGGGTGCGAGCCACATTTGAGTCGACCTCTCATCGTCCGCATTGGGTTGAATCCACAGCCGAAAGCGGACGTTCCCAGGCACCTGCGAAGTTATGGCGATTTAGTCTTGGTCCGTGGGAAATCAGTGCTCGCCATTAATCTTTCGTGAACATACGCCTCAAATTGTTCGGCTGGCAGTGGCGGGGAAAACAGGAAGCCCTGGTAGGTCTGGCAGCCATGCTTGACCAGAAAGGTGCGCTGGGCTTCTGTCTCCACACCTTCTGCAATCACCGAAAGCCCCAATATCTGGCTCAGGCTCACAATCGCGCAGGCGATTGCGGCGTCGTTGGGATCAACCAGCACATCTCTGATGAAGGACTGGTCGATCTTGAGTTGATCCAGCGGAAGGCTCTTCAGGTATGACAGTGACGAGTAGCCGGTTCCGAAATCATCCAGCGAAAGGCCTATGCCGATCTCTTTCAACTCGATCATTTTGGCGACAGTACCTTCCATATCCTCTATCAGCAGGCCTTCGGTCAGTTCCAGTTTCAATTTCTTCGGATCGGCCCCCGTGTATCTCAGTACTTGCAGTATCTCCTCGACGAAGTCCGGATGGTGAAACTGGCGGGCGCTGACATTCACAGCCATACCCAGTCGGGCGGTTTCCGAATGCTTTGCCCAGGCAACCAGCTGAGTGCAGGCGGCCTGCAGCGCCCAACGGCCTAACGGCAGAATCAACCCCGATTCCTCTGCCAATGGAATGAAATCGCCTGGAAACACGACTCCGCGCTCAGGATTCTGCCATCTCATCAGTGCCTCTGCGCCAATGATACGGCCCTCACTATTCACCTGCGGCTGGTAATGAAGAAGGAATTCGTTGTCCTGCAAGCCTTGGCGCAAGTCTACTTCCAGTCTGGCGCGTGCCATGGCAACCGCCTGCATTTCCGGATCGAAGAAGCGCATGGTATTGCGGCCCGCCGCCTTGGCGCGATACATCGCCAGGTCAGCGCGCTTCATAATATCGTCCACTGTGCTCAGCTGCCCCTGGAACAGCGCAATGCCGAGGCTGGGGGTGCTGTGGTGCTCATATCCATCCAACTGGTAGGAAATGTTCAGAGAGTTGAGAATCTTTTCGCCAATAGCCTTGGCCTGGATAGCTGCTCCTGGAGGATTCTCATTAAGGCCATCCAGCAGGACGACGAATTCGTCTCCGCCCAGGCGAGCCACGGTGTCGCTCTCGCGTATGCAGCCGCAAAGGCGCAGAGCAACTTGCTGCAGCAACATGTCGCCTCTGTCATGCCCCAGCGTGTCGTTCAGTGCCTTGAAGTTATCCAGGTCAATGAGAATTATCGCGTTCGTATGCAGGCTACGGGAGCTGCCCGCCAGCAGATGCTGTAACCGGTCCAACATGAGCCGCCTGTTGGGCAGCCCGGTCAACTGATCGTAGAAGGCCAAACGCTGGACCTCTTGCTCAGCGGTCTTACGGTGGGTGATGTCAGTATTGATCGACAGAACGGATTGCGGCTGGCCATCATCGTCTCGCACCAGGGTTCGATGACTTTCGAGCGTGATGATGCAGCCATCCCGGCGTCGAAGTGTAACTTCGTCCGCCCGGTCACCCGTTTCTATCAGGCTGTTAGTGGCCGCATTGAAAGCGGCGCTACCCTGGTAGATCAACTCCTGTGCCGATTTGCCGAGTGCCTCTTCCTTTGACAGACCGTAGAGACGCTCGGCACTTTTGTTCCAGTACAGGATGCGGTTATCCATCCCGTGAACGACAATGGCGTCCTGGGCCTTGTCCAGCAGCGATGCTTGCTGGCGGGCCTGCTTCTCGCTTTCGCGCAGCACTGCCAGATAACCTTCCCGTTCGGCTGCTTGCGACTCCATTTCGCGCCTGATCTTGCCCCCGTAGATAACGGCCGCACTGACCATCAGTAGTACGAACACCATGATCGCGTATTCGACCCGGCGCAGTTCTTCGACCGACTCAAGCTCCTCCTCCAGGAGCTTGCTTTGAATCAGGCCAACGCGATCCCGCACGGTACTGAGTGAGGCGAGCAACAGGGCAAACTTCCTGTCCATCGTTGCCATGCGTTTGCCGGCATTATCCGACTGCCCCTCCCTGAAGTAGGAAAAGATCAGCAAGGCCTCGTTCACCATTTCGACCATCGCGGCATCAATTGCACCCACCTCATCCTTCAATGCAAGGGTAAAGGCTTGTATATCTGCACTGTGTTCAGCCTCATTGGCGATCCGTACTTCCAACTGTTTTTTGGCCATTGCCAAATGCTCGTTGAAGGCGCGCAAGGCTTCATTCATGTTCCGCGATTCGGCTTCAACATCATGTGTATCGAACACATTATTGCCCGGCGCATTGACTTTGGAAGCCAGGCTGCCCAGCGTTGAATAGCTCGACAGCTGTTGGACCCACGACTGGTTTGCCGTGATGGAGCGGTGATAGGTATCGACGATCAGGTGATTCAATAGCACGCTCAGCACAACAACCAGCACGTCGAATCCCGCAAGAAAAAAGTACATGCGGTGCCATTTGGTCGAGCGCGGCTTATTTGAACTGGTGGGTATGGCTTGCTTTGCGGTGCTTTTATTCCTGAAAAAATCCATTTCACAATCTCCAAACATAATCCTTCTAAATTGACCAATAGAAGCGGTATTCGGAAACCAATCAACCTTTTGTGCCGACACCTGAACCTGAGAACACACCGCACGTAGCATTAGCCAAATTTTTTCTCTGTTCTGGATTCACGCTGGTTTTCGTGAGCGAAGCTCCCGAGACAAGCAATAGCTACCGAAGCTATACGTCTTAAGTGTCACGCCAACCAACTATTCGACACTAAGCAATGCATTTGGCGATGCTAATTTCATGGTGAAATTTTTTACTCTCGCAAGCAGTCTCTTAACATTTCGGCGATAAAACGAAATCATTTTCATTTGTTGTGTTTGACATCATCGTTTCAGGTAACGATTCTCCTCGCTCTCCATTGTAGAACTGAACGTCGGCAATCACTTTTGCCAGATGTTCTGTTCCTTTCCCCGAGTGTCGTTGCGGATTTGCGCCCCTGAACTGGATGCTTCACGCAGAATAGTCGGGTGACATAGGGCACGTTGCGGGTCATTTCCGCGCAGCCTGCCGGACTGCCTGATCAGTTTCGACAGCAGACCAAGCATAGCCACAAATTTGCCATTATTCTGTTCGTCGACTGCTCCAGGTCGGTAGCAGCCCTTGATGGTCGGCAGCTTTCGGCCGATTCTGTTGAAAAAGTCGGCCATGGTTTGCGTATCTGAAAAGTACGCGTCCGAGGTTGAAATCTTTACTTTTGGCAGAGGCTACCGGACTCGGATTTCACGTAGCAGCGTGCAAAAAAGGCGTTATCACCAGTCAATGATCAGGCAGTTTGGGCAGAGCGACTTTTTCAACAGAATCGGTCGTTTTCTGCCGGTCATAGCCATAAAACGCGGCAGTCAACTCGATACAAATGGTTGCTCAGCTCCAATGCAATCAGGTGTGCAAAACCATGCAATTCCCCATCAAGCCTTGACCCAACGCTGGCGACTCCAGCTGCTCAGCCCATCGACGGCAAACACCAGCAGCAACATCGCCAGGATCACCGTACTGGCCTGGGCCTCCTGGAACAGGCTGAGGCTGACATAGAGCATCTGCCCCAAACCGCCGGCACCGACAAAACCGAGCACGCTGGCCATACGGATGTTGTTTTCCCAGCGGTACAGGATGTACGCCAGCAGTTGTGGAAACAGGTTGGGCAGGGTGCCGTAACAGAAGGCCCAGACGACGTTGCCGCCTTGCAAACGGATGGCTTCGGCCGGTTGCGGCGGGGTGTTTTCCAGTGCTTCGGCGAACAATCGACCCAGCACCCCGGTGGTGTGCATGGCCAGCGCCAGGGTGCCGGCGTTGGGGCCGAGTCCGGCTGCCAGCACCATCAACGCGGCCCACACCAGTTCGGGAATGGCGCGCAGGGCGTTAAGCACAAGGCGCGACGCACTCTGCAACGGCCAACCGAAACGCCCGGCCGCTGGCAGTGCCAGCACCAGGCCGAATACCGCCGCGAGCAGGGTGCCAAGGGCAGACATGGCCATGGTTTCCACGGCGCCACGGCCGATGGCATGCAGATGGCCGGCGCTCAGGTCCGGGCTGAGAAAACGCAGCACGTAGGCGCCCATCTGCGCAAGGTTAGCGCTGCCCGTCAGTTCGCCGAGATCGATGCCCAGATAGCTGAACGAAGCGACGACCGCTGCGCCAATGCACAGGATCAGCAGCAGGTTGATCAGGCGATTCATGCGAACCTCCGGCGCAACAGGCGGCTGATCTGGTCGGCGAACAGCACCAGGACGAAAAAGGTCAGCAACATGCTCGCCACTTCACCGCCGGCGAACATGCGCAACGACAAATCGATCTGCTGGCCCAGCCCGCCGGCACCGACGAAGCCCATCACCACCGACGCGCGGATCGCGCATTCCCAGCGATACACCGTGTACGACAGCAACTCCGCCGCGACGTTGGGCAGGATGCCATAGCAGAACGCAGCCAACCGGCCACTGCCGGCTTGCAGCAGTGAGTGTGCGGGACGCTGGTCGACCGACTCGAAAATTTCCGCATAGACCTTGCCCAGCATGCCGCTGTAGGTGATGGCAATCGCCAGCACCCCGGCGGTCGGGCCAAGGCCGACGGCGCGCACGAACAGCAAGGCCCAGACGATTTCCGGCACGCTGCGCAGGAAGATCAGCAATCCGCGCACCGGCCAGCGCAGCAGCCGGCCCAAGGCGCTCGGGCGACCGCTGCGAGAGGCGGCGGACAACGACAGCGCCCGGCTGGCCAACAAGCTGGCAGGCACGGCCAACAGCAAAGCCAAAGCCATGCCAGCGGTGGCGATGGCCAGGGTTTGCAACGTGGCTTGCCACAGCAACTGGAGGAACTCTTCGCCATGGGCCGGTGGCCAGAAGGCAGAGACAAACCGGCCCATCTCACTCTGGCTGTCGGCCTTGAGCAGCACACCCAGGTCCAGTTCGCTGAAATGAATGCCGGGCCACAGCAGAGCAAGTGCCAACAGACTGAGCAGCAGGCGGGGCAGGATGGCCGGGTCTCGTGTATCGCGCGTCAGCATCGGGGAATCTGCAGGCTCAAGGGCGCCACCGGAACGGGCGGCGATAGCAGTTGCTCGTTGGCGTAGAGCTTGTCGAGCAAATCGTGGTCGACGTCGCTGGCGGGAAGATCGAACAGGACCTGGCCGTCACGCAATCCGATGATGCGCGAGAAGTGCGTCAGGGCCAGTTCCACCGCATGCAGGCTGGCCACCAGCGTCACGTTGTGCTCCCGGGCGTGGCGGCAGAGGATCGATAGGGTGTGCCCGGCCAGTACCGGGTCCATCGCCGACACCGGCTCATCGGCCAGCAGCACTTCGGGCGCCTGGTACAGCACCCGGGCAATGCCCACGCGCTGCAACTGGCCTCCGGACAATTGCTGGCACTGGGCGAACAGCTTGTCACCCAGGTCCAGCTTGACCAGTGCCGCCCGCGCGCCCGGAACATCCACCGGATGCAGCAGGCTCAACAAGCTTTTGGCAAAACCCCATTGCCCCAGCTTTCCGGCCAGCACCGCCGTGACCACTCGCTGCCGCGGTGGCAGGGGTGGCGCCTGGTGAACCAGGCCGATGCGCGCCCGCAGCTGCTGACGCCGATGGGCGCCAAGCTGCCAGGCGTGCTCGCCGAGTACCTCGACCGCGCCGTTGTCCGGGCGCAGGGCGGTGGCCAGCACGTTGAGCAGGCTCGACTTGCCGGCACCGGACGGGCCGATGATTGCGACTTGCTCACCGGCACTGATCTGCAGGTCGACCTCATGCAGCGCACGCACGCCATTGCCGTGGGTGAGGCTGACCCGGTTCAGATGCAAGGTCATTTCAGCAGGTCGGCAGCGCGCGCGGCTTCCTCGATGCCCTTGTAGTTCTCAGGCTTGGTCTCGATGAAGCGGCTGGCGGCTTGCAGATCCAGAATCGCTTTTTGCTCCGGGTTGGCCGGGTCGAGCGCGAGGAAGGCCACCTTGATTTTGTTGGCGAGGGCCGGGTCGAGGGTGCCGCGCACGGTCCAGTTGTAGTCGAAGTAGGCCGGTGTGGTGGCGAAGACCTTGACCTTGTCGGTATCGACCTTGCCGGCCTTGACCAGTTTTTCCCAGACGCTGGCGTTGAGCACGCCAGCGTCCACCTTGCCCGCCTGAACCCAGGCGACCGTGGCGTCATGGGCGCCGGAGTAGCCGACACGGCTGAAATAGGTTTCCGGCTTGATGCCATCCTGCAGCATGAAATAGCGCGGCATCAAACTGCCTGACGTCGACGAGACCGAGCCGAAGGCAAAGGATTTGCCCTTGAGGTCGGCCAGCGACTTGACGGCCGGGTCGGCGCTGATGAATTTGCTGGTGAATTGCGCATCCTGCTCACGCTGTACCAGTGGAATGGCATTGCCGGTTTTCAGTCGCGCCTGCACGAAGGTGAAGCCGCCCAGCCAGGCCATGTCGATACGGTCTGTGGCCAGCGCCTCGACCACCGCCGGGTAGTCGGACACCGGTACGAACTCGACCTTCATGCCCAGTTGCTTCTCCAGATACTCGCCCAAGGGCTTGAACTTGCGCAGCAGTTCGGTGGGTGCTTCATCAGGAATGGCGCTGACTTTGAGGGTCTCGGCAGCCTGTGCCAGCAGCGTGGAAAGGGACAAGGTCAGGCCAACGGCCATTGCCAGGGTACGTTTGAGCATGGAAGTTCTCCGGTTCAATAGCGGAAAAATGTCGATGCGCCCCGCACAAGCTGATTGCTGCACGACGCTTCGTGAGGGTAGACGAAAACGCCGCGATTATAGGGACTACTGCGTACTTGACCAGCATGGTCTTCCAGCGCATGGAGCAGATGGGTGCAATGGCTCGTATAGATGAAGCCTTGAAAGATCGCAGCCTGCGGCAGCTCCTACATTGGGATGCACACCTTCTGTAGGAGCTGCCGCAGGCTGCGATCTTTTGACTTTGGTCCTCTCGCAAGCGTTACATCCGCGCCAACGCCTGCGCGAGATCCGCGCGCAAGTCCTCCACATCCTCAACCCCCACCGACAACCGCACCAACCCGTCGCCAATCCCCAGTTCTGCGCGGGTGGCGGGCGGAATGGTGGCGTGGGTCATGATCGCCGGGTGTTCGATCAGGCTTTCCACGCCGCCCAGGCTTTCGGCCAGGGCGAAGATCTGCACGCTTTCAAGGAAGCGTTTGGCGCCAGCCAGGTCGCTGTTGAGATCGAGGGAGATCATCCCGCCGAAACCATGCATTTGCCGTTGGGCCAGTTCGTGTTGCGGGTGCGACGGCAGGCCGGGGTAATACACCCGCGACACTTGCGGTTGGCGCTCCAGCCACTGCGCCAGCTCCAGTGCGTTGCTGCAATGCCGCTCCATGCGCAGCGCCAGGGTCTTCACGCCGCGCAGGGTGAGGAAGGCGTCGAACGGGCCGGCGATGGCGCCGACGGCGTTTTGCAGGAAGCCCAGGCGCTCGGCCAGTTCGGCGTTCTGCCCGACCACGGCGATGCCGCCGATCACGTCGGAGTGGCCGTTGAGGTATTTGGTGGTCGAGTGCAGCACGATGTCGAAACCCAGTTCCAGCGGGCGCTGGATCCACGGGCTGGCGAAGGTGTTGTCGGCCACGCAGATGATGCCGCGTGCGCGGCAGGTGCGGGCGATGGCGGCGAGGTCCGTGAGGCGCAGCAGCGGATTGCTCGGGGTCTCGACCATGACCATCCGGGTGTCGTCTTGCAGGGAGGCCTCGAACGCCGCCAGGTCGGTCAGGTCGACGAAGCTGAAACGGTGCCCGGCGCTGCGCTGGCGCACCTTGTCGAACAGGCGGAAGGTGCCGCCGTACAGATCGTTACCCGAGACGATGTGCGAGCCGGCGTCGAGCAGTTCGAGCACCGTGGAAATGGTCGCCAGCCCCGAGGCGAAGGCAAAGCCCCGGGTGCCGCCTTCGAGGTCCGCCACGCAGCGCTCCAGCGCCCAGCGCGTCGGGTTGTGCGAACGCCCGTAGTCCAGGCCCTTGTGCACCCCGGGGCTCTGTTGCAGGTAGGTGGAGTTGGCGTAGATCGGCGGCATCAACGCCCCGGTGGATGGGTCCGGCACTTGCCCGGCGTGGATCACCCGGGTGGCGAAGCCCTGTGGCGGGGCGTTTTTATCCTGTTGACTCATGGCAGGGATCTCCGCAGGTGATTGAGCATGTCGGTTCGGGTAATCAGGCCGTGGAAGCCCGAGGCATCCTGGATGATCGCCACCAGCCCACGGCCCAGTTCTGCCTCCAGATCCGCCAGTGAGGCATCGGGGGACAGGGTTTGCAGTTTGTCGGTCATGGCGCTGGATACGGTCTTGCGAAAGTGCGCAACGTCTTCATGCACGCCCAGCAGGATGTCGGACTCGTCGATCACGCCGACCAGTTGCTGCCCCTTCACCAACACCGGCAGTTGCGAGACATCTGCCAGGCGCATGCGTTGAAAAGCCGTCAGTAGCGTGTCATCCGGGCCGACGCTGATCACCCGGCCATCTTCGAAACGCCGCGCGATCAGGTCGCGCAGGTCGCCGTAGTGCTTGCGTTGCAGCAGGCCCTGATCGTTCATCCACTGGTCGTTGTAGACCTTCGACAGGTAACGCGTACCGGTGTCGCAGACGAAGCTCACCACCCGTTTCGGCTGGGTCTGTTCTCGGCAGTAACGCAACGCCGCCGCCAGCAAGGTGCCGGTCGACGAGCCGCCAAGAATGCCTTCGGCGCGCAGCAACTGGCGGGCGTGGTCGAAGCTTTCTTCGTCGCTGATCGAATAGGCGTGGCGCACGCTGGACAGGTCGGCAATCGACGGAATGAAGTCTTCGCCGATGCCTTCCACCGCCCAGGAACCGGGGGTGGGGAGGGTGCCATTGCGGCTGTATTCGGCCATCACCGAGCCGACCGGGTCGGCCAGGACCATTTCCAGGTCCGGCTGCACCCGTTTGAAGAAGCGGGTCAGGCCGGTGAGGGTGCCGGCCGAACCGACACCGACGACGATGGCGTCCACATCGTGCTGGGTCTGCGCCCAGATCTCCGGCGCGGTGCTGCATTCGTGGGCCAGCGGGTTGGCGGGGTTGTTGAACTGGTCGGCGAAGAACGCATCGGGAATGTCCGCCGCCAGCCGTGCGGCGACGTCCTGGTAATACTCGGGATGGCCCTTGCCGACATCGGAGCGGGTGATGTGCACCTCGGCGCCCATGGCCTTGAGGTGCAGGACCTTCTCGGTGGACATCTTGTCCGGCACCACCAGCACCACCCGGTAACCCTTGGCGCGGCCGACCAGGGCCAGGCCCAGCCCGGTGTTGCCGGCGGTGGCTTCGACAATGGTGCCGCCGGGGCGCAGGCGACCATCGCGTTCGGCGACATCGATCATCGCCAGACCGATGCGGTCCTTGATCGAACCGCCGGGGTTCTGGGATTCGAGTTTGAGAAACAGTGTGCATGGGCCGGTATCGAAACGGCTGACGCGCACCAGCGGGGTATTGCCAATCAGTTCGAGCACGGCAGGACGGGAATTGTCGGGCATGTCATCACTCCTTGCGTAAATCCGCACTGGATGGACAGCAATCCGCGCCGGGTCTTCGCGTCGGTCGCGGGCAATGCATCGCTTGGACCATAGGCCGGGATCGGGTCGACCGCAACCTTGCACAGCCAACCGGTCGCCTCGACGCTTTTTCCTCTCCAGCGACCACAAAAAACATAATTTCGCTATTTCCCGGCTCCGAACAGAATGCGGCCAACACCCTGACACCGATAGCCGCAGCAGAAGAACAACAGTGATCAGAATCGAGGCGGCAGCCATGACCGACCTGAATCAAACCACCTTTCAGAAGTGCACAGCCATGACAGTTGACAAGACCGAAATTGATACGCTTGTAGTTGGCGCCGGCCAGGCCGGCGTGGCCATGAGTGAACACCTGAGCAAGCTCGGTGTGCCTCACCTCGTTGTGGAGCGCAATCGTATCGCCGAAGCCTGGCGCACCGGCCGCTGGGATTCGCTGGTGGCCAACGGTCCGGCCTGGCACGACCGTTTCCCGGGGCTGGAATTCGACGGTCTGGACCCGGATGCCTTCGCCGGGAAAGAGCAGGTGGCTGAGTACTTCGAAGCCTATGCCAAGAAGTTCAACGCGCCGATCCGTACCGGCGTGGACGTGAAGAAAGTTGAACGTAACGCCGACCGTCCGGGCTTTACTGTTGAAACCTCTGATGGCGTGATCGAAGCCCGGCATGTAGTGGTCGCCACCGGTCCGTTCCAGCGTCCGGCCATTCCGCCGATTGCTCCCGAAATCGCCGGCATCACCCAGATTCACTCCGCCCAATACTACAACCCGCAGCAACTGGCCGAAGGCGCGGTGCTGGTGGTGGGAGCCGGTTCCTCGGGCGTGCAGATCGCCGATGAACTGCAACGTTCCGGCAAGCAGGTCTACCTGTCGGTGGGCGCCCACGATCGTCCGCCCCGTGCCTATCGCAACCGTGATTTCTGCTGGTGGCTGGGGGTGCTCGGCGAGTGGGATGCCGAGGCCATGCAGCCCGGTAAAGAGCATGTGACCATCGCCGTGAGCGGTGCCCGTGGTGGCCACACCGTGGACTTCCGCCGGCTGGCCCATCAAGGCATGACGCTGGTCGGCCTGACCCAGGCGTTCAACGGCGCTGTGGTGAGTTTCGAAGACAACCTCGCCAACAACATTAAACGTGGCGATGAAAATTACCTGGCACTGCTCGACAAGGCCGACGCTTATATCGAACGCAATGGCCTGGACCTGCCGCTGGAACCCGAAGCCCGGGCCATGCTGGCGGACCCGGACTGCGTGACCCATCCAATCCTGGAACTGGACCTGCTCAAGGCCGGCGTCACCACCATCATCTGGGCCACCGGTTACTCCACCGATTACAGCTGGCTGAAGGTCGACGCCTTCAAGGACAACGGTAAACCGCAGCACCAGCGCGGCGTGTCGGCCGAGCCGGGGGTGTATTTCGTCGGGTTGCCTTGGCAGTCCCGCCGCGGCTCCGCGTTTATCTGGGGCGTTTGGCACGACGCCAAGCACATCGCCGATCACATCGTTAAACAGCACACCTATCTCAACTATCGGGATGCGACCCAGCGTCAAGCCGACGCCGCCCGTGCACCCATTCAGAAAGCCAGCCTCATGGGAGTTCGTTAATGCCAACTCATACCCGCATCCGCATGTTCAACACCAAAGACACCTACCCGAACCAGACGCTCGACAACGACCTGTGCCAGGCCGTGCGCGCCGGCAACACCGTGTATGTGCGTGGCCAGGTCGGTACCGATTTCAACGGTCAACTGGTGGGCCTCGGCGATCCGCGCGCCCAGGCCGAGCAGGCCATGCGCAACGTCAAGCAATTGCTGGAAGAGGCGGGCAGCGACCTGAGCCATATCGTCAAGACCACCACTTACCTGATCGACCCGCGCTATCGCGAGCCGGTGTACCAGGAGGTCGGCAAGTGGCTCAAGGGCGTGTTCCCGATTTCCACTGGCCTTGTGGTCAGCGCCCTCGGCCAGCCGCAGTGGCTGATGGAAATCGATGTGATCGCTGTCATCCCTGAATAAGGAATTGGCCATGACTTTTTCCATCGTGGGTCGCTGCGCCGAGACCGGTCAGTTGGGCATTGCCATCAGCTCTTCGAGCATTGCCGTCGGCGCGCGCTGCCCGTGGCTGCGTGCCGGTGTCGGTGCGGTGTCGAGCCAGAACATCACGCTGCCGGCCCTCGGCCCGCAGATCCTCGATGAACTGGCCAACGGCTCGGCGCCACCCCAGGCGCTGGATCACTCATTGACCCGCAATGGCTACAGCCAATACCGCCAGGTGGCGGTGGTGGATGCTCAGGGCCGTACGGCGGTGTTCAGCGGCAACCATGCCCTGGGCATCAATAACGCCCTAGCCGGTGACCAATGCGTGGCGGCCGGCAACCTGCTGGCCAACAGTGGGGTGATCGAAGCGATGGTCGCGGCGTTCGAAAACAGCGAAGGCTGCCTCGCCACCCGGCTGATGAGCGCCTTGCAGGCCGGGCAGGATGCCGGTGGCGAAGCCGGCGCGGTACACTCGGCGGCGCTGTCGGTGGTGGGTGACCTGACCTGGCCGATTGTCGACCTGCGGGTGGATTGGGCCGATGAAAACCCGATCAGCGAGCTGGGCAAACTGTGGACGGCCTACGAACCGCAATTGCAGGACTACCTGACCCGCGCCCTCAATCCGACCCTGGCCCCCGCTTATGGAGTGCCCGGCGATGAGTGAGTTGCGCAGCCGCGCCATGCTCGCGCGATTGATCGGGTTCGCCACGGTCAGCCGCGATTCGAACCTGGAGCTGATCGAGTTCGTGCGTGACTACCTGCACGAACTGGGCGTGGATTGCGAACTGATCTACAACACCGAGCGGACCAAGGCCAATCTGTTGGCCACGGTCGGCCCGCGTGTGGCCGGCGGCATCGTGCTGTCCGGGCACACCGACGTGGTGCCGGTGGACGGCCAGGCCTGGACGGTCGAGCCGTTCCGGCTGAGCGAGGCGGGCGGCAAGCTTTACGGCCGCGGCACCGCGGACATGAAAGGCTATCTGGCTTCTGTGCTGGCGGCGGTGCCGATGTTTCTCTCGAGCCCTTTGAAGCGCCCGGTGCATTTGGCGTTTTCCTATGACGAAGAGGTCGGTTGCCTCGGCGTGCGCGGATTGCTGGAAGTGCTGCTGCAACGCATCCCGGCACCGGCGATGTGTTTGATCGGCGAGCCGACCGAACTCAAGCCGGTGCTCGGCCACAAGGGCAAACTGGCGATGCGGTGCCACGTGCGCGGCGCCGCCTGTCATTCGGCCTACGCACCTTATGGGGTCAATGCCATCGAGCAGGCCGCGCGCCTGATCGGTCGGCTGGGCGACATCGGCGCCACCCTGGCCCGGCCGCCATTGCACGACAAACGCTTCGATCCGGCGTTCTCGACCGTGCAGGTCGGAGTGATCCAGGGCGGGACGGCGCTGAACATCGTGCCAGCGGATTGCCGTTTCGATTTCGAGATCCGCGCCTTGCCGGACTTCGCCCCGCAAGTGGTCGTCGATGAACTGCAGGACTACGCCGAGCAGACGTTGCTGCCGGCCATGCAGGCCGTGGACACCGATACCGGTATCCGCTTTGAAAAAATCTCGGCCTATCCCGGCCTGGCGACGCCCGCCGACAGCGCGGCGGCCCGGCTGATTGCCCGGCTGTGCGGCAGTGACGATTTCAGCACCGTGGCCTTTGGCACCGAAGGCGGGCTGTTTGATCAGGCCGGCATTCCTTCGGTGGTCTGCGGTCCCGGCAGCATGGACCAGGGGCACAAGCCCGATGAATTTGTCAGCGTCGAACAGATGGCGGCCTGTGACCGCCTGATGGATCGCCTGGCGGCTTACTTGAGTGAATCCGAACACCGATAACAACAATGGGTCGACAAGACCCGAGGAAGCGATCCATGTCCAGATCCTTGCGTTGCAGTGTTCCGTTTGCCCTGGCGGTGTTGAGTGCCAGTGTGTGGGCGGCCCCCCAGGACCTCACCGTGATTTCCTTCGGTGGTGCTACCAAACAGGCTCAGGATAAAGCCTACTTCAAGCCCTTCAACGCCAGCGGCGCGGGCAACATCATCGCCGGTGAGTACAACGGCGAACTGTCAAAGATCAAGGCCATGGTCTCGGCCGGTCACACCAGTTGGGACGTGGTCGAAGTCGAAAGCCCCGAATTGTTGCGCGGCTGCGAGGAGGGCTTGTTCGAGAAACTCGATGCGGGGCGCTTCGGTGATTCGGCGAACTTCGTGCCCGGTGCGTTGACCGAATGCGGGGTGGCCACTTATGTCTGGTCGATGGTCATGGCCTATGACCAGAGCAAGCAGGCCAAGGCGCCGCAATCCTGGGCGGACTTCTGGAATGTCGCCGACTTCCCGGGCAAGCGCGGCCTGCGCAAGAGCGCCAAGTACACCCTGGAAATCGCCTTGCTGGCCGACGGCGTCAAGGCGGACGACGTGTACAAGGTCTTGAATACTCCGCAAGGCGTGACGCGGGCCTTTGCCAAACTCGACCAGATCAAGCCGAACATCCAGTGGTGGGAGGCGGGCGCGCAACCGGCGCAATGGCTGGTGGCCGGCGACGTGGTGATGAGCGCCGCCTACAACGGGCGGATCGCTTCGGCGCAAAAGGAAGGCATGAGGCTGAGCATCGTCTGGCCGCAGAGCCTGTACGACCCGGAATACTGGGCGGTGGTCAAAGGCACGCCGAACAAGGCATTGGCGGAAAACTTCATTGCATTTGCCAGTCAGCCGCAGACGCAAAAAGTCTTCTCGGAAACCATCCCGTACGGGCCGGTGCATCGCCAGACTCTGTCATTGCTGCCCAAGGACGTGCAGGAGCAACTGCCGACCGCCGAGGCCAACCTGGCCGGCGCGCGGGCCGTGGACGCGGAGTTCTGGGTCGACCATGGCGAGGAGCTTGAACAGCGCTTCAATGCCTGGGCTGCGCGGTAATACAGAAACCGTGTGAACACCCAAAACCCTGTGGGAGCGGGCTTGCCCGCGATGAGGCCGGAACAGCCAGTGACTTTTCATCGGCATAAAAAAACGCCGCTCATCTCACGATGGGCGGCGTTTTTCATTGCGTTGCAACGTTAGGCTTGAACGACCGGGATGTTGGCGTTCGCAGCAGCTTCACGGAACTCGGCGATCTGGTCGAAGGACAGGTAGCGGTAGACATCGGCCGCCATGCTGTCGATCTTGCCAGCGTATTCCATGTACTCCTCGACGGTCGGCAGGCGACCCAGGATGGAAGCCACGGACGCCAGCTCAGCCGAAGCCAGGTAGACGTTCGCGCCGTCACCCAGACGGTTCGGGAAGTTACGGGTCGAAGTCGACACGACAGTCGAGTTCGGCTCTACACGTGCCTGGTTACCCATGCACAGCGAGCAGCCTGGCATTTCCATGCGGGCGCCGGCCTTGCCGTAGATGCCGTAGTAGCCTTCTTCGGTCAGCTGGTGAGCGTCCATCTTGGTCGGCGGCGACAGCCACAGACGGGTTGGCAGCTGACCCTTGACCTGTTCCAGCAACTTGCCGGCAGCGCGGAAGTGGCCGATGTTGGTCATGCAGGAACCGATGAACACTTCGTCGATCTTCTCGCCAGCAACACTGGAGAGCAGGCGAGCGTCGTCCGGGTCGTTCGGCGCGCAGAGCACAGGCTCTTTGATGTCGGCCAGGTCGATCTCGATGATTTCAGCGTATTCAGCGTCTTTGTCCGCTTGCAGCAGCTCAGGGTTGGCCAGCCAGGCTTCCATTGCTTGAGCGCGACGTTCCAGAGTACGTGCATCGCCGTAGCCTTCGCCGATCATCCAGCGCAGCAGGGTGATGTTGGACTGCAGGTATTCGGCAATCGACTCTTTGGACAGCTGGATGGTGCAACCGGCAGCCGAACGTTCAGCCGAGGCGTCAGACAGTTCGAACGCTTGCTCTACGGTCAGTTTAGGCAGACCTTCGATCTCCAGGATGCGACCGGAGAAGGCGTTCTTCTTGCCTTTCTTCTCTACGGTCAACAGGCCAGCCTGGATCGCGTAGTAAGGAATGGCGTGAACCAGGTCACGCAGGGTGACGCCTGGCTGCAGTTCGCCTTTGAAGCGAACCAGGATCGACTCTGGCATGTCCAGCGGCATGACGCCGGTGGCTGCGGCGAACGCAACCAGACCGGAACCGGCCGGGAACGAGATGCCGATCGGGAAACGGGTGTGGGAGTCACCACCGGTACCGACGGTGTCTGGCAGCAGCATGCGGTTCAGCCACGAGTGGATGATGCCGTCGCCCGGACGCAGGGAAACGCCGCCGCGGGTCATGATGAAGTCAGGCAGGGTGTGGTGGGTGGTCACGTCGATCGGCTTGGGGTAAGCCGCGGTGTGGCAGAAGGACTGCATCACCAGATCGGTCGAGAAGCCCAGGCACGCCAGGTCTTTCAGTTCGTCACGGGTCATGGGACCGGTGGTGTCCTGGGAACCCACGGTGGTCATCTTCGGTTCGCAGTAGGTGCCCGGACGAACGCCGGCCACGCCGCAAGCCTTGCCGACCATTTTCTGCGCCAGGGTGAAACCCTTGGTGCTTTCAGCCGGTGCTTCAGGCTTCTTGAACAGGGTCGAAGGTGGCAGACCCAGCTCGGTGCGAGCCTTTTCGGTCAGGCCACGGCCGATGATCAGCGGAATACGGCCGCCAGCACGCACTTCGTCCAACAGGACCGGGGTCTTCATTTCGAAGGTGGTCAGGACTTCGTCGGTGCCGTGCTTGCAGACTTTGCCAGCATGCGGGTACAGGTCGATCACGTCGCCCATGTGCATGTTGGAAACGTCGAATTCGATTGGCAGTGCGCCGGCATCTTCCATGGTGTTGTAGAAGATCGGAGCGATCTTGCTGCCGAAGCAGAAGCCGCCTGCACGCTTGTTCGGCACGTAAGGAACGTCGTCGCCGAAGAACCACAGCACCGAGTTGGTGGCCGATTTACGCGAAGAACCGGTACCGACCACGTCACCGACGTAGGCGATCGGGAAGCCGGCGTTGCGCATTTCTTCGATCTGCTTCATCGGGCCGGTGGCGCCTTGTGCATCAGGCACGATGCCGTCGCGAGCCATTTTCAGCATGGCCAGGGCGTGCAGCGGGATGTCTGGACGGGACCAGGCATCAGGCGCAGGGGACAGGTCGTCGGTGTTGGTTTCGCCGGTGACCTTGAACACGCGCAGGCTGATCTTGTCGGCCAGGGTCGGGCGCTTCACGAACCACTCGCCGTCAGCCCAGGATTGCAGCACGCCTTGGGCGTGAACGTTACCGTTCTTGGCTTTTTCAGCGACGTCGTGGAAGGCGTCGAACATCAGCAGGGTGTGCTTGAGTTCTTTGGCAGCTACTGGCGCCAGTTCGGCGTCGTCCAGCAGGGTAACCAGGGTCACGATGTTGTAGCCGCCCTGCATGGTGCCGAGCAGTTCAACAGCGCGCTTCTTGTCGATCAGGGGGGATTTGGCTTCGCCTTTGGCGATGGCGGACAGGAAGCCGGCCTTGACATAGGCAGCTTCGTCCACGCCTGGCGGAACGCGATTGGTGATCAGGTCAACGAGGAACGCTTCTTCGCCAGCCGGGGGATTTTTCAGCAGCTCGACCAGGCCTGCAGTTTGTTCGGCGTTTAGCGGCTGGGGAACGATACCCAGTGCTGCGCGCTCTTCGATATGTTTGCGGTAGGCTTCAAGCACAGTTATTACCCTCATCAGTGGTCCCAAATGGGTGTCCGGGACGCTCATCCCGAAATTGCCGTACTCATGCGCAGCATGGCGTTGTGAGCCACTTAGCCAGAATTACCGACAATTCCTTACAGAAGCTGCTTTCAAAGTTTTACGCCTGCAGAACGGGAGCTGATGAGGGTTGGCGTTGGGCTTTTCCCCGCTGGAAAAACCCCTCGCCAACACCGCTCTGAAGGAACGACTGTGCTCGTGACGCTTTGAAAACAGCTTCTAACGGACATTGGCGCCTAAAAAGGCAGGCTGATTCTACGGCAAAAAAAAATTAAAGGTAAGTCAGTGTTTATTGGACTTTGGTGGTGGCGCCCAACAGAGGTCCGTTGACCCTAACCCTTTAACTTTGAGGGGTGATGAATATCGGACAAAGGGCTAACATGCCGGCCTGTTCTGCTTTTTCGCGTTTTGCCTATCTATGCCCAATCAGACCATCAAGACACCCTGCGTCGGCCTCTGCTCCACTGTTTACGGTGACCTGGTGTGCCGTGGCTGCAAGCGTTTCCACCACGAAGTGATCCGCTGGAACGGTTACAACGAGGAAGAAAAGCGCGCGGTATGGCTGCGCCTTGAGCAGTTGCTGTCCCAGGTGATGGCCGCCAAGGTGGAAATTTTCGATCCGGCGCTGCTGCGGATGCAGCTGGAGCAACGCAAGATCCGCTTCGTGCCCCATCAGTCGGAATATTGCTGGGCCTACCAGTTGATCGCCCGGGGGGCGCGGGTGATCAACAACCTGGAAGCCTACGGGATGGTATTGCTGCCGGAGTTTCGCGAGTGGAACCTGCCGGAATTGCGCGATGCCATTGATCGGGAATTTTTCCTGCTCTCCGAGGCCCATTACCAGCGCTACATTGCGCCGGGGTTCCTGAAAGATGCCTTTGACGGCTGAAAAGATCGCAGCCTGCGGCAGCTCCTACATTGGTCGTGTTTCCCTGTAGGAGCTGCCGCAGGCTGCGATCTTTTGATCTGTCCTCAATGCTTGTCGGCAATCTCCTCAAGATGATCCGCCACTTCCATCGGCTTGAGCACCAGCACATCGCTCTCCACCGCATCGAGCACCACTTCCGCCGTATTACCGATCAAGGTCCCGGACAATCCGCTACGGGCCACGGTACCGATCACCGTCACCGCCGCCTGCAGCTTGTGCACCATGAACGGAATCAACACATCCGCCGGGCCTTCCTCGATGTGCAGATGCTCATCGTCGATGTCGAATTCCGCCTGGAACGACTTGCATTGCTCGCGGTAGCGCGCCTGGATGGTTTCGCTGAGTTGAAACGTCGGGTCGGCCGACGACAGCATCGGCGACGGGTGGGCGCTGATCACGTGCAAGTGAGCCTTGGCCAGGGTTGCGATGTCATAGCCATGATCAATGATGGTGTCGTGCAGGTGGCGGTGTTCGAGGTCGCTGTTGCCGACGTCGACGGCTGCCAGGATCACTTTGTCTTTCCATGAGCCAGCGGTTTTCACCAGCAGTACCGGGGAAGGGCATTGGCGCAGCAATTTCCAGTCCTCGGGTGTCAGCAGGGCCTTTTTCAGCGCGCTGTCGGGAAAGTGTTGCTTCACCACAAGGCCGCAGCCTTCGGCTTGCTGCACATCGATGATGGTTTGATGCAGGCTCTGGTTCCAGGCCTGCTCAGTGGTGATGTTGTAACCGTCTTCCAGTAAAGCGGCCTTGAGCACACCCAACATGCCACTGTGATCATGCTTGGGGTCGCACACCAGCAGATGCAACTGCGCCTGGGTGACACCGGCGATCAACTTCGCCCGCTTGAGCGCCAGGCTTTCGGAGTGTTCGGGGTCGATGACCACCAGAATGCTGCGTACGGCTTGCATGAGCACGATCTCCTGAAAATGAAAAAGCACGGCGTTGCACAACTATAGTTGCTGTCTGTGATTCGGGGACTTGATGCATATCAACGGTTGGCGACTGGTGGTCTGCGGGCAGGCCGGTATAATCGGCGCCCTTCGTTTGAACCTATTTGTCCGTGAGCCCCATGATCCTTCCCGAAATTCACGAGTTCCTTGGCTGCCGCACCCCCGACGGCTGGATCCAGGCCGCGCTGGCCGATCAGGAAACCCTGCTGATCGACCACAAGAACTGCGAATTCAAGGCCGCCAGCACCGCGTTGAGCCTGATCGCCAAGTATCACTCCCACGTCGATCTGATCAACATGATGTCGCGCCTGGCCCGGGAAGAGCTGGTGCACCACGAACAGGTCATGCGCCTGATGAAGCGCCGCAAGATCGAACTGCGCCAGCTGTCCGCCGGGCGCTATGCATCGGGGCTGCGCAAGGTGGTGCGCAGTCACGAGCCGGTGAAGCTGGTGGACACATTGGTGGTGGGGGCGTTCATCGAGGCCCGCAGTTGCGAGCGTTTCGAAGCGCTGGTGCCGCACCTGGACGAAGAGCTGGGCAAGTTCTATTTCGGTCTGCTCAAGAGCGAGGCCCGGCATTTCCAGGGTTACCTGAAACTGGCCTACCAGTACGGCGACGCCAAGGACATTGCGCATGTGATCGACAAGGTCCGCGCCGCCGAGCAGGAACTGATCGAATCCCCGGATGTGGAATTCCGTTTTCATAGTGGTGTGCCGGCTGCGGCGTAATCCCGCACCACCCAGTCATGAACGGCTCAAACCCAGCCGTTCATGCCATTGCGCGATGGACTCTTCGGGGTACACATCGAACTGTAGATCTCCGCGCTGCGCTTCGACTTCCACCCATGATGCCTTTGAACCCAGCATCAGATGCGTGTGCTCCGGCGGTACCGGCAGCGGGGTGTCGATGGCCGAGGCGAACGGATGGATCAACTCCGGCCACTGCGGACTGAACAACCACAGACCCGAGCCGCAAACCGAGCAGAAATGCCGCTCGGCGGTGCTGCTGTGGGCGCGTTTGTCGCCTTCTTCCTTGATCCGTGCATGGTAGATCGCGATGTGCTTGCGCCCGCGAACCTTGAGGCTGGCGGCATCGCCCCCGAGGTTGATCGCATAACCGCCACCGCCCTGGGTTTTGCGGCAGATCGAGCAGTAGCAACGCTGGTAAGGGTAGGGGTGGGCGCTGGTCAAACTGAACGACACCGCGCCGCAATGGCAGGAACCTTCGAGTTGCATGAGAGCCTCCGGTTGTCTTGAACGTACCCGGAACAGCCTAGACCGTCAGGCCCCTTCGCTGGCAAGCCAGCTCCTACAGAGTCCCGTGGTTAACACAGCCCTAACCTGTGGGAGCAGGCTTGCCTGCGATGAACGATAACGCGGTCCCCACTGGACGCCCACCAAAGGCCAAGTCAGCATGTCCCCCTCGAAACCGGGACATGACCTGATGCGACGATTACCTTCCCTGGCAGCCCTGCGAACCTTCGAATGCGCCGCCCGCCATGCCCATTTCGGCCGGGCGGCGGCCGAGTTGTGTGTCACCGACAGCGCGGTCAGCCACCAGATTCGTCAGCTCGAAGAGCAGCTCGGTGTATCGCTGTTCGTGCGCGAGGGCCGGCAGATTCGCCCGACCCTGGCCGCCGGACGCCTGATGCAGAGCTTGCAGCAGGCCTTCGAGTTGATTGGCGATGCCTGCGACGAGCTGCGTGATCCCTCATCCCTGGCGGTGTTGCGTCTGGCGGTCACCGCCGAGTTGGCGCAAAAGTGGCTGATGAGTCGTCTCACGGATTTCTACGCGCGTTACCCGCACATCACCTTGCATCTGTACGAACAACCGATCGACGCCACGGCGCCCGGGGAAGACATCGACCTGGCGATCACCTACGGCACCGGCCCGGTGGACAGCACTGCATATTTCGTCCGGCCGCTGCCGGCGCTGCAGTTCTTTCCGGTGTGCAGTCCCGGCCTGTTCAACCAGGGCACGCTGAAAACCCCAAAGGACCTGTCACGCCATTGCCTGCTACACGACGACCAGGACGGCAAGACCTGGACCGCGTGGCTCACCAGCCATGCCGGCGACCAACGCCCGGACCGCCAGTTGTATTTCGCCCATGCGGGGCTTGCGCTGGAGGCCGCGGCGCAAGGGCAGGGCGTGGCCATGGGCGACAACTTGACGGCCCAGGAGGATTTGCTCAATGGTCGGCTGGTCCGCCCGTTTACGTCGAGCATGACCGCCCTGGGCCAATACGCGCTGGTGTGCGAGCGGGTGCGGCTGGAACGTCCGGCGGTGGCGCAGATGCTGGAGTGGTTCAACGATCAGTTGCTCGATTGATGAGTTGAATTCAAGTGTTCCGAAATAATCATCGTTGGCGAGCCAGTCACCAACGCCCTTAGCCTGTGGTCATTCCAATCCCTGCTGAAGAGGTTTGACCATGGCCCGTTTGCTCGACACCACTCCCAAACAGGACGGTTTCCGTTTGCCCGGCGAATTCGAAGCCAAGTCCGGTTGCTGGCTCGGCTGGCCGGAGCGCACCGACGTCTGGCGCAACGGTGCCAAGCCTGCGCAGAAAGTCTGGGTGCAGATCGTTACTGCCATTTCCATGAGCGAGCCAGTCACCGTATGCGCCTCGGCGGCCCAGTTCGCCACCGCGCGCCGGCAGTTGCCACCGCAGGTGCGTGTGGTGGAAATGACCTGCAACGACACCTGGTTGCGCGACAGCGGCCCGTGCTTTGTGGTCAACGATCAGAGTGGCGAAGTGCGCGGCGTCGACTTCGAGTTCAACGCCTATGGCGGGCTAGACGGCGGCCTGTACTACCCGTGGGACAAGGACGACCAGATCGCCAGCAAGATCCTCGAAATCGAACGCTTCGACCGCTACCGCGCGCCGCTGATTGCCGAACTGGGTGGCATCCAGAGCGACGGCCAGGGCAGCATCCTCACTACCGAGCAATGCCTGCTCAACCGCAACCGCAACCAGCATCTGGGCAAGGACGAAGTCACCCGCCGCCTGACCGATTACCTCGGCGCCGAGCAAGTGATCTGGCTGCCCCGGGGCTGCAAGTTCGACGAAACCGACGGCCATGTCGACGACCTCGCGTGTTTCGTGCGCCCCGGTGAAGTGGTGCTGCAATGGACCGACAACCGCGACGACCCACAGTGGGAAATCTATCAGGAGGCCTACGACATTCTGCGCAGCACCCGCGACAGTCGCGGTCGCGAGTTGATCGTGCACAAGCTGCCGCAGCCGGATGTGCTGGAGTGGACCGCCGAAGAAGCCGAAGGCCTGGACCAGCAGGACAGCACCCACTCCCGTCAGGCCGGGACGAAAATCTGCGCGTCGTACATCAACTACTACGCCGGTAACAGTTCGATCGTGGTGCCGCTGTTCGGTGATCGCAACGACAAGGTGGCGTTGGCGACCTTGGCCGAGCTGTTCCCGAAACACAGCATCGTCGGCATCGAAAACTCTCGGGAGATCCTCCTCGGTGGCGGCAACGTCGCGTGCATCACCATGCCGCAGTACGCCGCCACCCACTCCAACAAGAAAGGCGTGTGATCATGGGCCTGCACAAACTGACTCAAGCAATACTGCTGGTGCTTGCACCCTTGTGTGTGCAGGCCGCCGACACCGCCAAGCCGGTGGTCAACCTGTACATCTGGGGTGAATACCTGGCCCCGGACACCTTGAAGAATTTCGAGGAAAAAACCGGCATCCATGTGGTGGCCGACCACTTCGATTCCCTGGAAACCGTCGAGACCAGGCTGCTCACTGGCCGCAGTGGCTATGATCTGGTGCTAACGGCGGGGCAGCATCTGTCCCGGGCCATCGAGAGTGGCGCGGTGCAGACGGTCGACAAGCAGCAACTGCCGCATTTCGCCGGCGTCGGCGAGGAATTCCGCCAGCACATGGCGGTGTTCGATCCGGGCAACCGCTATGCCGGGATCTACGCTTGGGGCACCACGGGCGTGGGTTATCAGGAACAGGCCGTGAAACAGCGCCTGCCCGACGCGCCGACCGACAGTTGGGCGATGCTGTTCGACCCGGCCGTGGTCTCGAAATTCGCCGATTGCGGGGTCAGCCTGCTCAACGATCCCAACGAAGTGTTTGCGGCGGTCATGAAGTACATGGGCCTGGACATCAATCGCCAGAACCTCGATGACCTGAAGCTCGCCGAACAGCAGCTGGCGAAGATTCGGCCCTACATTCGCTACTTCGACAACGACCTGAACATCAGCGACCTGGCCAACGGCAACACCTGCGTGGCGATGTCGTGGAACGGCAACGTGGCCATCGCGGCGGGCCAGGCCGAGGCGGCGGGCAAGCCGTATTCGCTGAAGTACCGGATTCCGCAGGAGGGCACGTTGATCTGGTTCGATGCCATGGTCATTCCCAAGGACGCGCCGCATCCGAAGGCCGGCCTGGCATTGATGGACTACCTGATGACCCCGGAGGTGATAGCTCCGATCACCGACAGCATCCATTACGCCAATGCGATCACGGCGGCGGACGGCTTGGTCGACCCGGCGATCCGCAACGATCCGGGGACGTATCCTCCGGCCGCGGTCAGGGCTTCGCTGTACAGCAAGAATGACAACGGCAAGGTGTTCAACCGGGCGTTGATCAGGGCGTTCAGTCGGTTGAAGTCGGGGTTGTGAGGTCAAGCCGACCCCTGTAGGAGCTGCCGAAGGCTGCGATCTTTTGATTTTGTTTTTCAGGATCAAGATCAAAAGATCGCAGCCTTCGGCAGCTCCTACAGGGACCGCGATGTGGTCTAACGGTTGGGCAGCCGCCACAAATACCACGCAGCGACTGTCCGGTAAGGGCTCCACGCCAACCCGATCTCGATCATCTGCTTGCGCGTCGGCTGCACCTCCAGGCCCTTGAGCCGTCGATAACCCTCACGCACGCCAAAGTCATCGGCCGGCAGGATATCCGGGCGCTCCAGGCTGTAGATCAGCAGCATCTCCACGGTCCAGCGGCCCACACCGCGCAGAGTGGTCAGGCGTTCGACCAGCGCTTCATCGTCCATGGCCAGTGCCGTGGCGTAATCCGGCACTACGCCGTCCAGCGACGCCTGGGCGATGCCCTGAATGGTCGCGATCTTGCTCGCGGAAAAGCCGCAACTGCGCAGTTGGTCGAAATCTGTGGCGACGATCTGTTCAGGCCGGGGAAACGAACCCGAACCGAACAACGCCAGCAGCCGGCCGACAATCGCATCGCCGGCCTTGGCATGCAGTTGCTGATAGGCAATCGCCCGCACCAGCGACTCATAGGGATCACGCGCCGCATGCGGCTGGTGCAGGCACGGGCCGATGGCGTCGATGTGGCGGCGCCAGTCGTCATCGATGGCGGCCAGGAACTCACTGGCCGCCAGATAGCCGTCAGACATGGGCTCAGGCTTTCCCGGACGGTTTCAACAGGGCGTTCACTTCGCCATAGGTCAACGCCTTCAGGTCGTGGCTATCGAACCGGCCGGTTTGCAGAAAACTTTTGGCGATGCCGGCCATGGCGCCGTAGAGGAACTCGGCGATGCCCGAACCTGCGGTCAGGCGACGTACGCCCAGTGCCTCGAGCACTTCGGGGGACGGCAGGCCCGGGAACCCCAGCACATTCAGCGGCAGCGAGGTACCCTGGCACAGTGCCTTGATCTCGTACTCCGCAGTAACGCCGGCGGCAAACAGGCCATTGGCCCCGGCCGCCTGATACAGCGCGGCGCGCCTGAGGGTTTCGGCGACGCGATCTTCGGCAGGCACCAGACCCCGCAGGTAGACATCGGTGCGCGCATTGATAAACAGGTTCACATTGCGTCGGTCGGCCACCTGGCGCGCGATCTCAATCTTGCGTACCAGCAACTCCGGCGGTGAGGAACCGTCTTCGATATTGATCCCGACAGCGCCGGCGGCGATCACGGCGTCAACCACCTGCGCCACCCGTTCCAGGTCATCGGAATAACCGGCTTCGATGTCCACAGTCAGTGGCACCGAAATGACCCGGGCAATCGATTCGACCGTCGAGACCAGGCGCTCAAGGGGCAGGGTGTTGCCGTCCGGATAGCCATGCACCCAGGCCACCGCCGCGCTGCTGGTAGCCACGGCCTTGTTGCCCAGTTGCTCCACCAGCCGCGCCCCGGCGGCATCGGCGACGTTGGTGAGGATCAGCAAATCCTCGTGATGCAGTTGGTGCAGTTGATTGTCGAGCCTGTCCATCGAGCTTCCTTCCTTTTGAAAAAGACGTGGGGGATCAGAACGTCAGCTGCTCCGTGAGCTGCACCGCCGCGTTCTCCAGCCTGAGCAAAAACGCCTTGCGCGGCTGGCCTCCAGCGTAGCCGGTCAACGAGCCGTCGGCGCCGATCACGCGGTGGCACGGCACGACAATCGATAAGCGGTTATGCCCGTTGGCCAGGCCCACCGCCCGGCTGGCACCGGGTTTGCCCAGCCTCGCTGCAATGGCGCCGTAGGTGGTGGTCCGGCCGTAAGGGATGTTCGCCAGTTCGGCCCAGACCCGGCGGGAGAACTCACTACCGGGCATGTGCAGGGCAACGCTGAACTCAGTGAGTGTGCCGGCGAAATACGCGGACAATTGCGCTTCGATCTGCTGCAAATGCGCGTTGTGCCCCGGCGCCACGGCATAACCAAAACGGTTTTGCAGCGCTTCGACCGCCGGGTTCAGCGATGCCTGATCGAGAAATTCCAGCAGCACCAGCCCACGCCGTTCGGCCATGGCGATCATCGGCCCCAGCGGCGTGGTCAGGCGCGTGAACAGCAGCGGTTCGCTGTTGGCCGCGCGGCCCGGGGTGATGTGAAACGATTTCTGGAAGGCATCGCGAAAACCGCTCAGGGACTCGTAGCCGGAATCGAAGGCGACGTCATCGATGGAGTCGCCCTGTTTGATCCCGTCCAATGCCATGCCCAAGCGCCGGGCGCGCAGCCACGCGTGGAAGGTCATGCCGAAGTGCTGCTTGAACCAGCGGCGCAGTTTCAGCGGTTCGATGCCTGCGGCCAGTAGCTGGGCGTCGGTCCAGCGCTGCTCAGGGTCGGCGTCTACCGATTTGAACAGTGTCTGCACCCAGTCCGGCGCGCTGGCGGCGGTGTCCATCGGCTTGCAGCGCAGGCAGGCGCGGTAGCCCGCCGCCAGGCACTGTTCGGCGCTTGCAAAGAACTCGACGTTCGCAGGTTTCGGGCTGCGGGCGGTGCAACCGGGGCGGCAGAAGATCCCTGTGGTCTTGACCGCCGTGAAGAACACCCCCTCGTAGGAGGTGTCTCGTTCGAGCATGGCGCGAAGCATTTCGGCCCGGGGCGGAAGCAGCGTTTTTTGTAGGTTCATGGGCGCAGCATAGATCGCGTCACGGGTGGCCTCCACCGGAAAATCGACAGCGAATTTCGGACCGGAAAGTAATCGACCACAAAAACAACAAATCCCTCAGGTACGACGAGCCATCAGCAGCACCGAAGCCGCTGCAGCACAGGAACAGGTCGCGCTATGGGATTGATGGTCTACACTCCTGTCGCTTGATAACTCAAGCTCCTTACTTTCATACCCGCCTTGTGCGGGTTTTTTTTTGGGAAAAATTCCATGATCCCCAGGTTTCGCATTGTCGCCAATGGCGCCGACATCACGGCCCCTCAAGAACCTCGATTTTGCTTGACTGACTTCCTCAGGGCGTGAAGCTGCCGGTCATTTGTGTTGATAAAATCAGGTAGTGATTCACTTTTCCCCTGGGTCAAAGCCAATACAGGATAGCAATGGACCACAACCAGCCGATGCTGAGAGTGATAGTAAGGTAGATCACCACAAGCATCAGAGGCTGATTCCACATGACACACCTCCCATAACCGCTGTTTTTACATGGATGCCTGGTAAATTGGGAGCTCGTATGAACAATAAAGCAATAATCAGGCCATTTTAGTGAAAGACGGCTTGGCCGCAAGCCTTGGGCCTTTAGCGCTGCGTTCCAGGCTACTTCCTCCAGACGAAAGCCGACCCTAAATCTCCCCCCCAAAAAATGGGCTTCCCCACGTGTGGGGGAGCATCCGTCCCGATGCCACAGCATCCGCGCTGCTCCTGGACCGGTGGGCACTTCATCGAGCCAAACGAGCAGCACACACAGCAGTCACCGGGATTTGGGCGTAGCAGAGTCCTGCAATTGCCACATTCATGGAAAAACTGACAGGCATCTGTGGGCATGGCTTCGCGCTTGGCGAAACTGCAATGCGGGCAGGTCAACACGATCACGGTTCAGCGGCGGTCAGACCCGTACAGCCATGGGCGTAAACCACCGTACACCGGGCTATCTGGCGAACTTTTTTGCCCCGGCGACGCAGAGGATCACGGCGACGGTGACACCCAGCATGCCGAGGCTGACCTGTTCATGCAGCAGGGTGGCGGCCAGGGAAAGCCCGAAAAACGGCTGAAGCAGCTGCAATTGCCCAACGGCGGCGATGCCCCCTTGGGCCAGGCCGCGGTACCAGAACACGAAACCGATCAGCATGCTGAACAGCGAGACGTAAGCCAGGCTGAACCAGGCCGGCGTGCTGATGCCGGTGAACGAAGCCGGCATGCGCATCCAGCTGAGCGCCGCCACGACCGGCAGCGACAGCACCAGCGCCCAGCAAATCACCTGCCAGCCTCCCAGCGTGCGCGACAGTTTCGCGCCTTCGGCATAACCCAGGCCGCAGGCGAGGATGGCCAGCAGCATCAGAATGTCGCCTTGCGGGGAGGCGGTCAGCCCTTGGGACAGGGCAAACCCGACCACCAGCAAACTGCCCAGTACCGAGAAAATCCAGAACACCGCCCGTGGCCGCTCGCCGCCGCGCAGGACGCCGAACACCGCCGTCGCCAGGGGCAGCAGGCCGACGAAGACGATGGAGTGCGCGGACGTCACGTATTGCAGTGCCAGCGCTGTCAGCAGTGGGAAACCGATGACCACGCCCATGGCAACGATGAGCAGCGGTATCAGTTGCTGGCGCGCCGGACGTTTTTCCTTGGACAACCCCAGCAGGCACAGCGCCAGGACCGCCGCGATGGTCGCGCGCGCGACCGTCAGGAACAGCGGATCAAACTCCAGCACCGCCACCCGTGTCGCCGGCAGCGAGCCGCTGAAAATCACCACGCCGATCAGGCCGTTGATCCAGCCGCCGGTGCTGTTTTCCAGCGTCTGGTGTTGCAGGTTCGAGGTCCGTTCCATTTGGCTCACGCTCATTGTCTGATTGCACGAAACTCATCGTATGAGCGACTATCGATACAATCAAAAAATTGTCATGGATACATCTCGACATGCCTCGATCCCGCTACAAAACCCTGGTGGATGCCTTTGCCGCCGACATCCGTTCCGGGCATTTGCCGCCTGGCACGCGCTTGCCGACTCACCGGCAACTGGCCACCGAGCACGGTTTGGCACTGGTCACCGCCAGCCGGGTGTATGCCGAGCTGGAAGGCATGGGGCTGGTCAGCGGCGAAACCGGTCGCGGGACCTTTGTCAGGGAAACCTCGCTGCCGCCGGGGCAGGGCATCTCGCAGCACGTGGTGGCGGCAGGGATGATCGACCTGAATTTCAATTATCCGTCATTGCCCGGTCAGGCCGACCTGCTGCGCACTGCCTTGCGTCAACTGGCGTTGTCCGGTGACCTGGAATCCCTCCTGCGCTATCAGCCTCACGCGGGGCGCCTGCATGAGCGGGCTTCGGTCGCGCGTCATCTGCTTGAACGCGGGCTGAGCGTGCCGGCCGGGCAGGTGTTGATCGTCAGCGGCGCCCAGCATGGCCTGGCGGTGGCGATGATGACGCTGCTCAAGCCCGGCGATGTGATCGCCGCCGATGCGCTGACCTATCCCGGTTTCAAGACGCTGGCCGAAACCCTGCATCTGGAAGTCTTGCCCATTCCGCTCACGGATACCGGGCCTGATCTGCCTGCCCTGGAAAAACTCTGCCGCAGCCGATCGGTACGGGCCGTCTACTCGATGCCGACCTTGCACAACCCCTTGGGCTGGGTGATGGACACCGTTCAGCGCGAGCAACTGGTAGCGATCGCGCGTCGGCATGACCTGACGATCATCGAGGATGCGGCCTACGCATTCCTGGCCGAAAACGTACCGCCACCACTGGCCGAGATGGCGCCTGAGCGGACGGTGTACGTGTCCGGCCTGTCGAAGAATGTCGCCACCGGGCTGCGTGTTGGCTTCATCGCCGCACCCGCGCATTGGGTCGCCGCCTTCGAGCGCACCATCATGGCGACCACCTGGAATACCCCCGGCGTGATGACTGCCATCGCCACGGCCTGGCTCGACGATGGCACCGTCAGCCAACTGGAATCACAAAAACGGGCGGACGCCCAGGCCAGGCAAGCCCTGGCCCGCGAGGTGTTGGCGGGACTCAGAACCATCGGTCACCCGAATTCCTACTTCATCTGGCTGCCGTTGGCGGATGACGCCCGGGCCGACCAGATCGCGATGGCGCTGATGCGCGAGCAGGTGTCGGTGTCGCCGGCCGAGCCCTTTGCGATATCAACCCATGTGCCCCACGCGATACGCCTGGCATTGGGCTCCGTGGACATGGACTCGCTACGCGTTGCATTGACCAAAGTGAAAAGCGTCGTGGGTTATTTCTCATAGCAATGCAGGGCAGGGTAAGGCAGGGCAGTTTTCTTCAATACGCGAGCCGCTCGGCTCTTTACCTTGAGGGCCTTGTTCAACTCGATGGAAGAAGGTGTGCAATGAGTCTGATGATGTCCATGGCGGCGTTTGCGCTGGTCGCCTCGATCACGCCGGGGCCGGTCAACATTGTGGCGCTGAGCTCCGGGGCGCGGTTTGGCTTCAGGGCCAGCCAGCGCCACGTGGCCGGGGCCACGCTGGGGTTTGTCTTGCTGCTGGTGCTGATGGGGTTGGGCCTGCATGAGTTGTTGCAACGTTGGCCGGCGCTGACCCAGGGGGTGCAATGGGCGGGCGTGGCGTTTCTGTTGTACATGGCCTTCAAGCTGGCGGCTGACAATGGGCACGTGCAAGCCAGGGAAGCGGCGCAGGCCCCGTCGATGCTGTATGGCGCCATCATGCAATGGCTCAACCCGAAGGCCTGGCTGGCCTGTGTCGCCGGCATGGGCGCGTTTGTCGCTGATGGCGAGGCGCGCCTGGTCTGGCAGTTCGCCGTGATTTATCTGGTGATCTGCTATGTGTCGGTCGGTTGCTGGGCTTATGCCGGGACGTTTTTGCGCGGCTTTCTGAATAATTCGGCGGGTATGCGCCTGTTCAATCGCGCGATGGCGTTGTTGCTGGTGGTGAGTGCGGTGTACCTGTTGCTGCCGTAACGGCAATCACCACGGTTTTGTGGCGAGAGAGTACTTGTGGCGAGGGGGCTTGCCCCCGTTGGGCTGCGAAGCGGCCCTCGGCATTCTTTCAGGCATACATTGCTTGCAGGATTTACGACGGCTTCGCCGCCGAGCGGGACGGTGCGGCGATCCGACAAGCTCCCTCGCCACAGACTCAACCAAATCACAGATTCAACTAAGCCACAGATTCAGTCAGGCCACAGACTCAGCCAGTGCCTCACCCCCGATACTGCCCCGGCGTCGCCGCCAGATGCTGTTTAAACGCCCGTTGAAAATGCGCCTGATCGGCGAACCCCGCTTCCAGTGCCACGTCTGCAATCAGCTTGCCGCTGCGCAATTGATCCTGGGCGAACTGGATGCGCCGGTTCACCAGGAACGCGTGGGGCGTCATGCCGTAATGCTGTTTGAAGGCACGGATCAGGTAGGACGGTGACAGTTGTGCCGCCTCGCAAATATCTTCGAGCCTGAGGGTTTGCGTGCAGTGGTCGCGGATGTAATCGGCAGCACGCTCCAGCTTGAAATTGGGTTCACGCAGCGGTGGGTCGATCGGGTTCAATCGCTGCTGCACATCAGTGAAAAACTCCACGGCCGCGCTGTGCTTGCACAGGACATCGTGCCGCGGATCGACCAACACTTCATACAGGCCCGCGAGGCCGGCAAACAGGCTGGTGTCCCGCGTATGGGTCACCGAGAAACAGCGAAACGCCGCGTCATCGCTGAACCCAAGCTGATGCTGCAAATCGGCCAGCCACGGCGTGTCGACGTACAGCATCAGGTACGACCAGGGTTGGTCTTCGATCGGGTTGCAGGCGTGGACGTCGCCGGGGTTCATCAGCACCACCGTGCCCGCGCTGACCTCGAACGCCGACTGCTCATGGAGATAGGTGCTGCGCCCGGCGGTGATCGCCCCGATGGAAAAGTGCTCATGGGCGTGCCGGGTGTAGCAGACTTCGCGCCCGTCGGCGATGGAGCGGGCTTCGATGAAGGGCAGGGCATCATCGCGCCAGAAGCGCGGGGCCTTGTCGGCGTTCTTGGCAACGGCGTGCTTCATGCTCACTCCTCGGCAGGTCAGCGCCCGAGTGTATTAGCTCTCGCCGTCAAAGGCGCGCTGCAACGTCGCAATATCGAGTTTTTTCATCTGCATCATCGCCTGCATGGCCCGTTGGGATTTTTTCGTGTCGGGGTCTTTGATCATCTCCATCATCGCCACGGGGACGATCTGCCACGACAGCCCGAACTTGTCCTTGAGCCAGCCGCATTGCTGGGCCTCGGGCACGCCACCGGCCGACAGGTTGCCCCAGTAATGGTCGACTTCTTCCTGGGTCAGGCAATTGACCTGAAACGACACCGCCTCACTGAACTTGAATAACGGCCCGCCGTTGAGGCCGGTGAAACTCTGCCCGTCGAGTTCGAAGCTGACGGTCATGACCGAACCTTCCGGCCGGCCGTGGAACTCGAAACCGGCGTGGCCGTAATGGGTGATGGCCGTGATTTTCGAATGGTCGAAGATCGAACAATAGAATTTCGCTGCCTCTTCGGCCTGATCGTCGAACCACAGGCAGGGCGTGAGTTTTTGTACGCGTTGCATGGTGCCAACTCCTCTGCAGGTTGCGCATGTCCTGGACTTTCAGCGTAGTCAGCCTCTGGTCGTTCGGCCGTACCGTAGATCGAGAAAATTGCCGCGGGGTTGCGAAGATATAGTCGAAATGACTTGTGTGGAGTCAAACAGACTATTTATGTATCGAGTCTTTATGACTCGTATGAGCGCAAGTGCCTGGATCTGAAGGGGTAAAGAGCTGGCACGGGACTTGTACAGATAAACGTACAACTGAACGCCTTCAGGAGTACGCAAAATGTTCAACTTCTTCAGCAACCCTCAGAACGTTCTTCATCTGTCGAGCCAAGTCCCGGCCCGGGTGGTGGCTTGATGCGCCGGCTTGCCCTTGCACCGGCTTTCAGTCTGGGCTTTCGACCGTTCTTTCTGGTCGGGGCCGGTTTCGCCGCCATCGCCGTGGCGATCTGGGCCTTGTGGTTGTACGGCCGCTTGCCCGGTGCGCAACCGCTGGGCGGCATGCTCGCCTGGCATCGACATGAAATGCCTTTCGGATTTGCCTCGGCCATCATTGCCGGGTTCCTCCTGACCGCGGTGCCCAACTGGACCGGCCGGCCGGGGCTCAAGGGCTGGCCGCTGATCGGCCTGGTGCTGGTGTGGCTGCTGGCGCGGCTGGCCTGGTGGTTGCCGATGCCGGCGCCCTTGCTGCTGGCCTTGCAAGTTCCGTTTCTGCCGCTGTTGGTGTGGGTGTTGGGGCGCGATCTGCTGGCCGCGGGCAAGCGCGAGAATTATCCGATTCTGTTGATGGTGTCGTTGCTGGCCGGATGTCAGGCGTTGACGTTGTTGGGGGTCGCCGTTGATGACGCCAATCTGCAACGCCATGGCGTGCTGGCTGCCTTGTGGCTGGTGGGCGCGCTGATGAGCGTGATCGGCGGGCGGGTGATTCCATTCTTTGTCCAGCGCGGCCTGAACCGGCCCGCAACGCCTGCGGCCCATCCGTTGCCGGGCAAGGTGTTGCTGATCAGCGCCATGTTGGCGGCGGTGTCCTTTGCCGCCGGATTGAATGACGTCCCGCGCGTGTGGCTGGCGCTGTTGTTTGCGTTGATCAGCGGTTTGCATCTGCTGCGATTGTGGCGCTGGCATGACCGCGACCTGTGGCGCGTGCCGTTGCTGTGGTCGCTGTACCTGGCTTACGCCTGGCTCGCGGTAGCGACGCTGGCCATGGCGCTGTGGCACCTGGGCTGGATGCCGCAGCAAAGCCTGGCCACCCATTCGCTGGCCGTCGGCGGTATCGGCGGGTTGATTCTGGCGATGATTGCACGGGTCAGCCTGGGGCATACCGGGCGAATGTTACAGCCGTCCAGGGCGATCGTTGCGGGGTTTGTCCTGTTGTTGCTGGCGGGGGCGTGTCGGGTGTGGCTGGTGCCTTTTTCCGGTTACGGGTTGGCGTTGTCGGCGCTGCTGTGGTGTAGCGCTTTTGCGGTTTTTGTCTGGCGCTACACCGGCATTTTAATAGGGCCAAGGCTCTAGCGAACGGTTCCATGGCCGCCCATCGAGGCGGCCTTTTCATGACCGGTGGTCGATGCACAACGGTCTGCCGGCAAATCTGCGCTTAGCTGAAGGGAGAACCCGAGGCGCGCGCAGGCTGTACAAGGCCGCGGCGACGCCCCTTCAGATCACCGTGAGTCTGAGGAAATGCGCCATGCTGACCCTGAACATCAATGGCCAGGATCAGGAGCTGGATGTCCCCGCTGACATGCCGCTGCTCTGGGTCTTGCGCGATGTCGCCCACCTCACCGGCACCAAATTCGGCTGTGGCATAGCCCAATGCGGGGCCTGCACCGTTCACGTCGACGGCGCGCCGCTACGCGCCTGCATCACACCGGCCACCGCGGTGGCCGATGGGCAAAAGATTCTCACCATCGAAGGCCTGTCCGCGGACGGTTCGCACCCGGTGCAACAGGCCTGGGCGGAACTTGACGTGGTCCAGTGTGGTTACTGCCAGTCCGGGCAGATCATGTCGGCGGCGGCGTTGCTGGCGAAAATTCCGCAACCGACCGACAGCGACATCGATCAGGCGCTGTCCGGCAACATCTGCCGCTGCGGCACTTACCCGCGGATTCGCGCGGCGGTCAAGCGAGCCGCCGAGCTGGGATGAGGTGGCCATGAACAGCATCAACGCGTTATCGCGCCGTGGTTTTCTCAAGGGCAGTGCGTTGCTGGGTAGTGGACTGGTGGTGGCGTTTGTCATGCCCGGCGCCCACCGTTTCGCCATGGGCGCAGAGAACCAGGGCAACGTATTTGCGCCCAACGCCTTCCTGCGCATTGGTAATGACAACAGCGTCACCGTGTTGCTCGGCCATTCGGAAATGGGCCAGGGCATCTGGACCGGCCTGACCATGCTGATCGCCGAAGAACTCGACGCCGACTGGTCGAAAATCCGCGTCGAGCATTCCCCGGCTTCGGCCGCCGATTACGGTATGCCTGGCTTTGGCGGGATGCAGATCACCGGCGGTTCGACCTCGACCTGGATGGAATTCGACCGCTATCGTCAGGCCGGCGCGGCGGCGCGTTTGATGTTGATCGACGCGGCGGCCAAGCGTTTCAACGTCGCTCCATCCGAGATTCGTACCGAATCAGGCGTGGTCATCGCCGGTGAGCATCGTGCAACTTATGGCGAGTTGGCCGATGACGCCGGGCAGTTGCCACGGCCGGACCCGGCCTCGATCAAGCTCAAGGACACCAAAGACTGGCGGCTGATCGGCAAACCCACCAAGCGTCTGGACACGCCGGAGAAAATCACCGGCCGGGCGAAATTCGGCATGGACGTGCAGTTCGACGGGCTGATGACGGCGATGGTCGCCCGTTCACCCACCTTCGGCGGTAGCGTCAAATCCTTTGAAGGCGCCGAAGCGCTGGCGATTCCGGGCGTGCACAAAGTGGTGCAAGTGCCGACGGGTATCGCGGTGATCGCCGATCATTTCTGGGCGGCGAAGCTGGGGCGCGATGCGCTGAAAATCGAGTGGAACCCGGGGCCGAATGCCGGGCTCAATAGCCGGGCGTTGCTGGAAAACTTCCGTAAACTCGCCACCACCCCCGGCCTGAACGCCGGTCAGGCCGGTGATACCCAGGCTGCGCTGGCGAAAGCGACCAAGACCATCGACGCTGAATACAGCGTACCTTATCTGGCCCATGCGCCGATGGAACCGCTGAACTGCACGGTGAGCATCACCAAGGACAAATGCGAAATCTGGACCGGCACCCAGTTCCAGACCCTGGACCAGATGGTTGCCGGGAAAATCACCGGGCTCAAACCCGAACAGGTCGAGATCCATACCGAGTTTCTCGGCGGTGGCTTTGGGCGCCGGGCCAATCCGACCTCGGACTTCGTCAGCGAAGCGGTGTATGTCGCCAAGGCCGCCGGTGCACCGGTAAAAACCGTGTGGACGCGCGAGGATGACATCCGCGGTGGCTACTACCGCTCGGCGTTCCTGCACCATGCGCGCATCGGGCTGGGGGCCGACGGCCTGCCGTTGGCGTGGAAACATGTGATGGTCGGGCAGTCGATCATGGCCGGGACTTCCCTTGAAGCGAGCATGGTCAAGGACGGGATCGACAAGACCTCCGTCGAAGGCGTGGCCGACAGCCCCTACATCGAAGGACTGGCCAATCACCAGATCGAACTGCACTCACCGAAAACCGGGATCAGCGTCTTGTGGTTGCGTTCGGTGGGGCACACCCACACTGCGTTTGTCGTGGAATCGCTGATCGATGAACTGGCCACGGCGACCGGCAAGGATCCGGTGGAATACCGGCGAACCTTGCTCAAGGACCATCCCCGTCACCTCGGTGTACTGAACCTCGCGGTGGAGAAGGCCAACTGGAAGGCACCGCTGCCGGACGGCCATGCACTGGGCGTGGCGGTGCACGAGTCGTTCGGCAGTTACGTGGCCCAGGTGGCCGAGGTGTCCCAGGACAACCTCGCCATCCGTGTGCACCGGGTGGTGTGTGCGGTGGACTGCGGCATTGCGGTCAACCCACAGAGCATCGCCGCGCAGATGGAGTCGTGCATCACCTTTGGTCTCAGCTTCGCCTTGCACAGCAAGCTGACGCTCAAGGACGGGCAGGTGGTGCAGTCCAACTATCACGACTATCAGGTGCTGCGGCTCAATGAAATGCCGGTGGTCGAAGTGCATATCGTGCCCAGCAGCGACAAACCCGGCGGTATCGGCGAAGCCGGTGTGCCACCCACGGCGCCGGCGGTGGCCAACGCGGTGTTTGCCCTGACCGGGCAGCGCCTGCGGGAGCTGCCGTTGCAGCTGTCGGGGGTGTGAGATGAAACGACATCATTGGTTGCTTGGGACGGTGATCCTGATCTGTCTCATCGCCTACGCATCGCACGTGTTCGCCGAAGACCGCGAGGCCTTGCAGGCATTCGACACCGTGCAGAAAGTCTTCCAGAGCCCGCGTTGCCAGAACTGCCACATTCCCGGTGATTCGCCGCTGCAATTCGATGCCGGGGTGCCCCACGCGATGAATGTCGTGCGCGGCATGGACGGCAAGGGCTCGGCCGGGTTGCCCTGTGCAACGTGCCATGCGCAAGGCAATCCGCCGGCCAGTTATGGTCCGCACGCGCCGCCCGGAGCGCCACACTGGAGCCTGCCGCCAGCAGCGCAGCGGATGGCCTGGATCGGCCTGCCGGCCGACCGGTTGTGCGCGATGATCAAGGATCGCTCCAGCAACGGCGATCGGGATTTCGCCGCACTGATCAAACACGTCAGCGAGGACAAGCTGGTGCTGTGGGGCTGGAATCCGGGCGGCAATCGCGCGCCGGTGTCGGTACCGCACGATATCTTCGTCACCCGGTTCAAGCGCTGGGCCGATGCAGGAGGGCCGTGCCCGCTGGCGGGTAGCTGACCAGCGGCACGCTAATAGGGAGTCAATACGGGTATGGGCGACTCTAACGTGCATACCTGCCAAGGGAGTGAATGATGTTGATCTCAGGCAAAACAGGCAAATCGGGTCGATCCGCAAACCCGTTGCTCACGCCACAGCAAGAACGTGAACGGCTGCGGGATCTGGCGCGCCAGGCCGAACAAGAGTTGGCGGGCGTGCAAATGGCGAGCATGGACGAGCTGACGCTGCTGTCCAATCGCCATGGCTTCAGCGAACTGGCCCGGCTCGGGCTGAACGCCTGTCGGGAGCTGGGGACGCCGGCGACGCTGCTGTACTTCACCCTCGATGAATTCAAGCGCATGAGCTATCTGTATGGCCGGGCCAAAGGTGACGATGCGCTGAAGACATTCGCCGATGTCCTGCGTATCGGTTTTCGTGAAAGCGATGTGGTCGGCCGGCTCGAAGGCGACCGGTTCGTGGCGTTGCTGACCGGTTCCAGCGTCGTGGAGATTGAGGCGATCAAGGCCCGGCTCAATGAGATTCTCGATGAGCGCAACGCCACGGCGCATCGCAGTTATGACATTCGGTTCAGTGTTACCCAGGTCGAATATGACCCCACTGTTCATGACTCGATCGAGGAACTGTTGGGTGAGGCCGAGCGTGTGATGAGCCGTTAGAACAGTGGTGAATTGGCGGGCCTCTTCGCGGGCAAGCCCGCTCCCACAGGTTTTGTGAACGCCAGAGATCCACTGTAGGAGGACGGCATCGCCCGGGGAAATCGCAGGCATAAAAAACCCGCCAGAAGAGGCGGGTTTTTTAATGGCTGACCGAAGATTACTCTTCGATGCTGCCCATGGCCGTGGTGTTGAAGCCACCGTCCACGTACATGATTTCACCGCTGATGCCGGACGCCAGGTCCGAGCACAGGAAGGCGCCGGCGTTGCCGACTTCTTCGATGGTGACGTTGCGGCGCAGCGGGGTTTGCGCTTCGTTGGCGGCCAGCATCTTGCGGAAGTTCTTGATGCCGGAAGCGGCGAGGGTGCGGATCGGGCCAGCCGATACACAGTTGACGCGAGTACCGTCCGGACCCAGGGAGCCGGCCAGGTAACGCACGCCAGCTTCCAGGGAAGCCTTGGCCATGCCCATGACGTTGTAGTTCGGCATGGTGCGCTCGGCGCCCAGGTACGACAGGGTCAGCAGGCTGCCGTTGCGGCCTTTCATCATTTCGCGGCCGGCCTTGGCCAGGGCCACGAAGCTGTAGGCGCTGATGTCGTGGGAGATGCGGAAACCTTCACGGGTGGTGGCTTCGGTGAAGTCGCCGTCCAGTTGGTCGCCCGGGGCGAAGCCGACGGAGTGCACGATGCAGTCCAGGCCGTCCCACTTCTTGCTCAACTCTTCGAAGACCTTGGCGATTTCTTCATCGCTGGCCACGTCGCACGGGAAGCACAGCTCAGGGCTCGAACCCCAGCCTTGTGCGAACTCTTCGACACGACCCTTGAGTTTGTCGTTCTGATAAGTGAAGGCAAGCTCAGCGCCCTCGCGATGCATGGCGGCAGCGATGCCGGATGCGATGGACAGCTTGCTGGCGACACCGACGATCAGTACGCGCTTACCGGCGAGAAAACCCATGTGTTGCTCCTCTTTCAGGTTATTGCGCAGTGGCCGGAGCCAGAAAAGCGGCTTCCAGCAACTGCTGTGTATACGGATGTTGGGGGGCGGCAAAAATGCTTTGCGCGTCTCCCTGTTCGACCACTTGGCCATGCTTGACCACCATCAACTGGTGGCTCAGCGCTTTCACCACAGCCAGGTCATGGCTGATAAACAGATACGTCAGGTTGTACTTGGTTTGCAGCGAACGCAAAAGCTCCACTACCTGGCGTTGTACCGTGCGGTCGAGGGCCGAAGTCGGCTCGTCCAGCAAAATCAACGCCGGTTTTAACACCAATGCCCGGGCAATGGCGATTCTCTGCCGTTGCCCGCCGGAAAATTCGTGGGGATAGCGGTGCCGGGTTTCCGGATCCAGACCTACCTCCTTGAGTGCCGCAATGATCGCTTGTTCCTGTTCCGCCGCGGTGCCCATCTTGTGGATCCGCAGGCCTTCGCCAACGATGTCATTCACGCACATCCGTGGGCTCAGGCTGCCGAACGGGTCCTGAAACACCACTTGCATCTCCCGCCGCAGCGGCCGGACCTGTTGCTGCGTCAGGCAGTCTAGCTGCTGGCCTTCAAAACGAATCGCGCCTTTGCTGGCGATCAAGCGCAAAATCGCCAGACCCAGTGTCGATTTGCCGGAACCGCTTTCGCCCACGATCCCCAGGGTCTGGCCTTGGGGCAGGTTGAAATTGATGCCGTCGACCGCCTTGACGTAATCCACCGTGCGCTTGAGCAAGCCTTTCTTGATCGGAAACCAGACTTTCAGGTCCTCGACCGCCAGCAAGGGCGGGCCGATCACGTTGCTTGCAGGCTTGCCGCCGGGCTCCGCTGCCAGCAGTTCCCGAGTGTACGGATGCTGCGGCGCGCGGAACAGTTCTTCGCACGATGCCTGTTCGACGATGCATCCTTGCTGCATGACACATACGCGATGCGCAATTCTTCGCACAAGGTTCAAATCATGGCTGATCAGCAGCAGCGCCATGCCCAATCGGGCCTGCAGTTCCTTGAGCAATTCGAGGATTTTCAGCTGAACGGTCACGTCCAGCGCGGTGGTCGGCTCGTCGGCGATCAGCAGTTCCGGCTCGTTGGCCAGGGCCATGGCGATCATCACCCGCTGACGCTGGCCGCCGGACAATTCGTGGGGCAGGGCCTTGAGGCGCTTGTGCGGCTCGGGGATGCCGACCATCTCCAGCAGCTCCAGCGTGCGTTTGGTCGCGACCTTGCCGGTCAGCCCCTTGTGGATGTTCAGCACCTCATTGATTTGTTTCTCGATCGAGTGCAGGGGATTGAGCGAGGTCATCGGCTCCTGGAAGATCATCGCAATCCGGTTGCCGCGAATGTGGCGGATGGTTTTTTCTTTCAGGTTCAGCAGGTTCTGCCCGGAGTATTCGATGGTGCCGGACGGATGCCGGGCGAGCGGGTAGGGCAGCAGGCGCAGGATCGAATGTGCTGTGACCGATTTACCGGAACCGCTCTCGCCGACCAAAGCCAGGGTTTCGCCGCGCTTGATGTCGAAGCTGACGCCTTCGACTGCCAACTGACAGCGATTGCCAACGACAAACTCGACGGACAGGTCGCGCACTTCGATCAGATTGTGCTGATTCATTTCACTTCCTCGGGTCGAAGGCATCGCGAGCGGACTCGCCGATGAACACCAGCAAACTCAACATCAAGGCCAGCACCGCAAAGGCGCTGATACCCAGCCACGGCGCCTGCAGGTTGGATTTGCCCTGGGCCACCAGTTCACCCAGCGAAGGACTGCCCGCCGGCAGGCCGAAACCGAGGAAGTCCAGGGCGGTCAATGTGCCGATGGCGCCAGTGAGGATGAACGGCATGAAGGTCATGGTCGAGACCATCGCGTTGGGCAAAATGTGGCGGAACATGATCGCACCGTTCTGCATGCCCAGGGCGCGGGCGGCGCGTACGTATTCCAGGTTACGCCCGCGCAGGAATTCGGCGCGCACCACGTCCACCAGGCTCATCCACGAGAACAGCAGCATGATCCCCAGCAGCCACCAGAAATTGGGTTGCACGAAACTGGCGAGGATGATCAGCAGGTACAACACCGGCAGCCCGGACCAGATCTCCAGGAAGCGCTGCCCGGCCAGGTCCACCCAGCCACCGTAGAAACCCTGCAAGGCCCCGGCGATCACGCCGATGATCGAACTGAGCACGGTCAGGGTCAGGGCGAACAGCACCGAAATGCGGAAACCGTAGATCACCCGGGCCAGCACATCGCGGCCCTGATCGTCGGTGCCCAGCAGGTTGTCCGTCGAGGGTGGGGCCGGGGCCGGGACTTTCAGGTCGTAGTTGATGCTCTGGTAGCTGTAGGGAATCGGTGCCCACAGCACCCAGGCGTCCTTGGCCTTGAGCAGTTCGCGGATGTACGGACTCTTGTAATTGGCTTCCAGTGGAAATTCGCCGCCGAAGGTGGATTCCGGGTAACGCTTGAGCGCCGGGAAGTACCAGTTGTTGTCGTAATGCACCGCCAGCGGCTTGTCGTTGGCGATCAGCTCGGCGCCCAGGCTTGCGCCGAACAGGATCAGGAACAGCCACAGCGACCACCAGCCACGCTTGTTGGCCTTGAACAGTTCGAAGCGTCGGCGATTGAGAGGGGACAGGTTCATCTCAATGCTCCCGGCTTTCGAAGTCGATGCGCGGATCGACAAGGGTGTAGGTGAGGTCGCCGATCAGTTTCACCACCAGCCCCAGCAAAGTGAAGATGAACAGCGTGCCGAACACCACCGGGTAATCACGGTTGATCGCCGCTTCGAAACTCATCAGGCCGAGGCCGTCGAGGGAGAAGATCACCTCCACCAGCAATGAGCCGGTGAAGAAGATGCCGATGAGGGCCGAGGGGAAACCGGCGATCACCAGCAGCATGGCGTTGCGGAACACGTGGCCGTACAGCACGCGGTGGTTGGTCAGGCCCTTGGCCCTGGCGGTGATCACGTACTGCTTGTTGATTTCGTCGAGGAAGCTGTTTTTGGTCAGCAAGGTCATGGTCGCGAAGTTGCCGATCACCAGTGCAGTCACCGGCAGCGCCAGGTGCCAGAAGTAGTCGAGGATCTTGCCGCCCATGCTCAGTTCATCGAAGTTGTTCGAGGTCAGCCCGCGCAACGGGAACCAGTCCAGGTAACTGCCGCCGGCGAACACCACGATCAACAGGATGGCGAACAGGAACGCCGGGATCGCGTAGCCGACAATGATCGCCGAACTGGTCCAGACGTCGAAGTGGCTGCCGTGCCGCTTGGCCTTGGCGATCCCCAGCGGGATCGACACCAGGTACATGATCAGCGTGCTCCATAGCCCGAGGGAGATCGACACCGGCATCTTTTCCTTGATCAGGTCGATGACCTTGGCGTCGCGGAAGAAGCTGTCGCCGAAATCCAGGGACGCATAGTTCTTGACCATGATCCACAAGCGTTCCGGCGCCGATTTGTCGAAGCCGTACATGTGTTCGATTTCCTTGATCAGCGCCGGGTCCAGGCCCTGGGCGCCGCGATAGGCCGAGCCTGCCACCGAGACTTCGGCACCGCCGCCGGCGATGCGGCTGGTGGCGCCTTCGAAGCCTTCGAGCTTGGCGATCATCTGTTCCACCGGCCCGCCCGGGGCAGCCTGGATGATCACGAAGTTGATCAGCAGGATGCCGAACAGGGTCGGAATGATCAGCAACAGTCGCCGAAAAATGTACGCCAGCATCTGATTACTCCGTGCCCGCAGGAGCGGCCTGCAGTGTGGTTTCGACTTCTATCGCCGGCTTGATGTCGGGCTTGACCCACCAGGTGGCCGTGCCGATGTCGTATTTAGGCGAGACCTTTGGATGGCCGATGTGGTTCCAGTACGCCACGCGCCAGGTCTTGATGTGCCAGTTGGGTATTACGTAATAGCCCCATTGCAGAGCGCGGTCCAGCGCGCGGGCGTGGGCCACCAGGCTGTTGCGCGAATCGGCGTTGATCAGTTGCTCGACCAGTTGGTCGATAACCGGATCTTTCAGACCCATGGAATTGCGGCTGCCGGGTTTGTCGGCAGCGGCCGACATCCAGAATTCCCGTTGTTCGTTACCCGGCGAATTGGATTGCGGGAAGCTGCCGACGATCATGTCGAAGTCCCGGGAACGCACGCGGTTGATGTATTGCGAGACGTCGACCCGGCGGATCACCAGATCAATGCCGAGGTCACTCAGGTTGCGCTTGAACGGCAGCAGCACCCGTTCGAATTCGGTCTGGGCCAACAGGAACTCGATGACCACCGGTTTGCCAGTGGCGTCGACCATTTTGTCATCGACGATGCGCCAGCCGGCCTCCTGCAGCAGTTGATAGGCTTGGCGTTGCTGGGCGCGGATCATGCCGCTGCCGTCGGTGGTCGGGTTCTGGAACGCTTCGCTGATCACTTGCGGTGAAAGCTTGCCGCGGAACGGTTCGAGGATCGCCACCTGTTCGGCATCAGGCAGGCCGGTGGCGGCCATTTCCGAGTTCTCGAAGTAACTGCGGGTACGCGCATAGGCACCGTTGAACAGTTGCTTGTTGGTCCATTCGAAGTCCAGCAGCAGCGACAATGCCTGACGCACGCGCACATCCTGGAACACCGGGCGGCGCAGGTTGAACACGAACCCTTGCATGCCGGTCGGATTGCCGTTGGGAATCTGTTCCTTGATCAGTCGACCTTCGGTGACCGCCGGAGTGTTGTAGGCGTTGGCCCAGTTTTTCGCGGTCATTTCCAGCCAGTAGTCGAACTGCCCGGCCTTGAGCGCTTCCAGGGCCACTGTGTTGTCGCGGTAGTAATCGGTGGTCATCACGTCGAAGTTGTAGAAACCGCGATTGACCGGCAGGTCCTTGCCCCAGTAGTCCTTGACCCGCTCGTAACGCACCGAGCGTCCGGCCTTCACTTCGCTGACCTTGTACGGGCCGCTGCCGAGCGGGATTTCCAGGTTGCCCTTGTTGAAGTCGCGGTCGGCCCACCAGTGCTTGGGCAGCACCGGCAACTGGCCGAGGATCAGCGGCAGTTCGCGGTTGTTGGTGTGCTTGAACTTGAACAGTACTGTGAGCGGGTCTTCGGCGACCACTTCGGCCACGTCGTTGTAGTAGCCGCGGTACATCGGCGCGCCATCCTTGGTCAGCATCTGGAAGCTGAACACCACGTCCTCGGCGCGAATCGGATGGCCATCATGGAAGCGTGCTTCGGGGCGCAGGTAGAAGCGCACCCAGCCGTTGTCCGGGGCTTTCTCGATCAGGCGGGCGATCAGGCCGTACTCGGTGAACGGCTCGTCCAGCCCTTGCTTGGCCAGGGTGTCGTAGATCATGCCGATATCGTCCGCCGGCACACCCTTGCTGATAAACGGGTTGAGGCTGTCGAAACCGCCGAAACCGGCCTGACGGAAGATTCCGCCCTTGGGCGCGTCGGGATTGACGTAGTCGAAGTGTTTGAAATCGGCCGGGTATTTCGGCGGCTCGTTGTACAGGGTCACGGCGTGTTGCGGGGCGGCGCAGGCCAGCCCGGCGAACAACAGGCCGCTGGCCTGCAGGAGCAGGGTGCGGATGGGTTTCATTGATCTTTCTCCGAAGATTTCAGCCACCACGCGTTCAGACCCAGGGTGTAGGGCGGCGTGGTGACGAAGGCGAGCCGGTTGCGGTACGCCAGACGGTGATAATTGAGGTACCAGTTGGGCACGATGTAGTGCTGCCACAGCAGCACGCGGTCGAGGGCCTTGCCGGCGGCGACTTGCTCATCGCGGGTCTGGGCCGCCAGTAACTGCTCGAGCAAGTGATCGACTACCGGGTCGGCAATGCCGGCGTAGTTTTTGCTGCCCTTGACCCCGGCCTGGCTGGAGTGAAAGTACTGCCATTGTTCCAGGCCCGGGCTGAGCGTCTGGTTGAGGGTCATCAGAATCATGTCGAAATCGAACTGGTCGAGGCGCTGCTTGTATTGTGCGCGATCGACCGTGCGCAGCCGTGCGTCGATGCCGATGCTGGTCAGGTTCTCGAGGTAAGGCTGGAGGATGCGCTCCAGGTTCGGGTTGACCAGCAGTAACTCCAGGCGCAACGGCTGCCCGGCGGCGTTTTGCAGGCGCTGGCCATTGAACTTCCAGCCGGCATCGGCGAGCAGGCCAAGGGCTTTGCGCAAGGTCTCCCGGGGGATGCCGTGCCCGTCGGTCTGCGGCAGGCTGAACGGTTCGGTAAAGAGCCTGGCCGGCAGCTGTTCACGATAGGACTTGAGCAACAGCCATTCGTGCCCGACCGGCAAACCGCTGGCCGAGAACTCACTATTGGGGTAGTAGCTCATGGCGCGTTGGTAGGCGCCGCTGAACAGCGTGCGGTTGGTCCATTCAAAGTTGAACATCAGCCCCAGTGCTTCACGGACCTTGGCGTCCGAGAATGCCGGGCGACGGCTGTTCATGAACAGACCCTGGGTCTGGGTCGGGATCTGGTGGGGAATCTGTGTCTTGATCACGTCACCGCGGCGTACGGCGGGGAAGTTGTAGCCAGTGTCCCAGTTCTTCGCCTGATGCTCGATATAGATATCGAATTCACCGGCCTTGAACGCCTCGAACGCCACGTCGCTGTCGCGGTAGAACTCGACCTCCATGCGGTCGAAGTTGTACTTGCCGCGATTGACCGGCAGGTCCTTGCCCCAGTAATCCTTGACCCGTTCGAAGATGATCTGCCGTCCCGGCGTGACCGAGGTGATGCGATACGGTCCGCTGCCCAGCGGCGGCTCGAATGTGGTGGCCTTGAAGTCGCGGCCTTTCCAGTAGTGCTGCGCCAGCACCGGCATTTCGCCCAGGCGCAGGATCAGCAGCGGATTGCCGGCACGCTTGAACACGAAGCGGATGCGCTGCGGGTTGAGGATGTCGACCCGCAACACTTCCTGAAGGCTGGTGCGGTACAGCGGATGGCCTTCCTTGAGCAGCGTGCGGTAGGAGAACGCGACGTCATAGGCGGTGATCGGCGTGCCGTCATGGAAGCGTGCTTCGGGACGCAGGTTGAACACCACCCAGCTGCGGTCCTCGCTGTACTCCACCGACTGGGCGATCAGGCCATAGCTGGACGCGGGCTCGTCACCCGAAGGCGCGTACTGCCCGGTACCGACCATCAGCGGCTCGTTGAGCTCGTTGATGCCGTATTGCAGGAAATTCGGCGTGGTGACCGGGCTGGTGCCCTTGAAGGTGTACGGGTTGAGCGTGTCGAACGTGCCAAACGCCATGACCCGCAACGTACCGCCCTTGGGCGCTTGCGGGTTGACCCAGTCGAAGTGGGTAAATCGGGCCGGGTACTTGAGCGTGCCGAACTGCGCATAACCATGGCTTTCGCTGATCGTCGCGCTTGCGGTGGAGCTCAAGGCCAGGCAGATCAGGAGCAGGGGCAGGGGACGCTTCAAATAGGGGATCCGATCCAGGCGGCTTGGGCTTTGTGGACCGTACAGTAACAGCTTGTATGGACAGGAAAAAGACGGGGGGTTAATGCGCAATATCGGCGGGTCGCAATCCTACAGGTTTTGTGCTCGCCATAAAAAAGCCCCAGGATTCTGGGGTTGTTTTTTAGTGCGGATTGGCCACCGTCAACATCTGACCAGGCTTCAGCGCCTGGCCGACACGCGGGTTCCAGCGCTTGAGGTGCTGCATCTCCACGTTGAAGCGCTTGGCCACGATGTACAGCGAGTCGCCTTGCTGGACCTTGTACGTGGTCTGCTGCTTCCTGGTATTCGCCGCAATCACGGTGTTGACGCGCCCGGAACTGCGTTTGCTGTTGTCCTGCATGACCAGGGTCTGGCCAGGCTTGAGGTTCTTGCCAGTCAGTTTGTTCCAGCGTTGCAGGTCCTGCACGTCAACGTTGTTGGCCTTGGCGATGGAGCCGAGGTTGTCACCCCGTTTGACCCGGTAGGAACGCTTGACGCTGGCGACCTGGGTATCATCGGCACCTTCGAAGACCGGCTTGAGCGATTTCTTGCTGATCAACTCTTCAGGGCGCATGGTCTGCAGGCTGCTGGTCAGCAGTTGCGCCTTGGAAGTCGGCACCAACAGGTGCTGCGGACCGTCGATGGTGGTGCGCTGCTTGAAGGCCGGGTTGAGCTGGAACAGTTCGTCTTCGTCGATGTTGGCGACTTCAGCAACCTTGGACAGGTCCATGCGCTGGTTGATTTCGACGACCTGGAAGTAGGGTTCGTTGGCGATCGGGTTGAGGTTCACGCCGTAGGCTTCCGGCGCCATCACCACTTGCGACAGTGCCAGCAGCTTTGGCACGTAGGCCTGGGTTTCGGCGGGCAGCGGCAGGTTCCAGTAGTCGGTCGGCAGGCCGAGACGCTCGTTGCGCTCGATGGCCCGGCTGACGGTGCCTTCGCCGGCGTTGTAGGCCGCCAGGGCCAGCAACCAGTCGCCATTGAACATGTCGTGCAGGCGGGTCAGGTAATCCATCGCGGCGGTGGTCGAGGCGGTGATGTCGCGACGGCCATCATAGAAACGGGTTTGGCGCAGGTTGAAGTAACGACCGGTGGAGGGGATGAATTGCCAAAGGCCCACCGCGTCGGCCCGGGAATAGGCCATCGGGTTGTAGGCACTTTCAATCACTGGCAGCAGTGCCAGTTCCAGCGGCATGTTGCGCTCTTCAAGGCGTTCGACGATGTAATGAATGTATAAGCTGCCACGTTCGCCGGCGTTTTCGAGGAAAGATGGATTGCTGGCGAACCAAAGGCGTTGTTGCTCGATGCGCGGGTTGACGCCCAGCCCGTCCTGCAGCTGGAAGCCCTGGCGCATGCGCTCCCAGACGTCCTGGGGAATTTGCGGGCTGGGTTTTTCGCTGAGCCAGACCGGCTTCTGCTTGGCGCGCGCGGCGATGTTCTGCGCGTGCGCCGCATCGGTCTGCGGCGCTTGGCTGGAACAGCCCGCCAGGGTGGCGGACACAGCCACCGCAATGGCTTGAGCCAAGCGGGTCAATGCGTCTGAACTGATGGCTTTGCGAATAGGTGACGACATTGGCTGGAAGTAAGTTCCGGGCAAAAATGTCGGGCGATTCTAGAAAGCGCACCCTGCGCGGTCAACCTTTCAGAATTGTTGCAACCTTGTGAGATCCCTTTAGAACGTGTCTTTCCACGCTCGAAGCGCAGCAAAAACCATATCGGGCACCGAGTTATCGGTGCCGGTCCGTTCGTCCGCTTTTTCTTTAACGGATGTTTCACCGGAGCGCAAAAACGGGTTTGTGAGCTTTTCCAGTGCCAGTGTCGACGGCAGCGTCATGATCCCGGATTCCCGTTGGCGGGTGACTTTGGCCAGGCGTTCGGCGGTGTCCGGGTTGTTCGGTTCGACGGCCGCGGCAAACTTCAGATTGCTGAGGGTGTATTCGTGGGTGCAGTACACCCGCGTGTCATCCGGCAACCCGGCGAGGCGTGTCAGCGAGCTGTACATTTGCTGTGGAGTGCCTTCGAACAAGCGTCCGCAGCCGGCGGCGAACAGTGTGTCGCCGCAGAACAGCAAGCCGTGGTGGTAATAGGCGATATGCCCCAGGGTGTGGCCGGGGACCGCGAAGATATCGAAGTCCAGGCCGAGCACGCTGACCTTGTCGTTGTCTTTGAGCGCAACGTCCCGCGCCGGGATCTTTTCGCTGGCCGGGCCAGAGACCTTCGCGTTTGTCGCTTTCTTCAGCAATTCGACGCCGCCGACGTGGTCATGATGGTGGTGAGTGATCAAAATATCACTCAGTACCCAACCCGGATTGGCCGCAAGCCAGGCTTGTACCGGGGCGGCATCACCCGGATCCACCACCGCGCAGCGTTTGCTGCCGTGGTCTTGTAACAACCAGATGTAGTTGTCGGAGAAGGCGGGCAGGGCAGTGATCTGTATCATCGTCGGATTCGCCAAGCGGAAAACAATAGCGCATCTTAGAACTTCCTGGCGTGTTGGAGAATGCAATGACTGATAAAGCGTTCGCACAGGCTGATCCTGACTGGCTCGCGTTGATCAGCGCGGCCCGCGAGTGGCTGGCAGGTCCGATCGGGCAATTTCTGCTGGACGAAGAGCAGCGCATGCTCGAAGACGAGCTCGGGCGGTTCTTTGGTGGCTATCTGGTGCATTACGGCCCCTCTGCCCAGACCCCGCCGTCAGCGCCGCAGGTGCAGCGCAATGTGCGCCTTGGCGCGCCGTTGCCGGGGGTCGAGATCGTCTGCGAGGAACAGGCCTGGCCGTTGAGCGAACATGCTGCCGATGTGGTGGTGCTGCAGCATGGTCTGGATTTCTGCCTGTCGCCCCATGGTTTGCTTCGCGAGGCGGCCAGCAGCGTACGGCCCGGCGGGCATTTGCTGATCATCGGCATCAATCCCTGGAGCACTTGGGGTCTGCGGCATGTGTTTGCCCAGGATGCGTTGCGCAAGGCACGCTGCATTTCGCCGTCACGGGTCGCGGACTGGCTGAACCTGCTGGGCTTCGCGCTGGAGAAACGCCGCTTCGGGTGCTATCGTCCGCCGCTTGCGTCACCGGCGTGGCAGACCCGACTGGCCGGTTGGGAGCGCAAGGCCGGTGACTGGCAATTGTCGGGCGGCGGCTTCTATTTATTGGTGGCGCGCAAGATCGTGGTGGGCCTGCGACCGGTCCGTCAGGAGCGGCGCGAGCCGAAGGGCAAGTTGATTCCTTTGCCGATGGCCAAGGTCAACCGTCGCAACATCGAACCGTAATACACACTTTTCATTTGCGGCCGGGCCTGTCCCGGCTTCGGGCGTCGTCGATCAGCGATCGGTGGGCCAGCGCATTTTCTGGATAGATTGGCATGAGCGATAGCGTAGAACTGTTCACCGACGGCGCCTGCAAGGGCAACCCTGGCCCTGGCGGCTGGGGCGCACTGCTGGTGTGCAAGGGCGTCGAAAAGGAACTCTGGGGCGGCGAAGCCAATACCACCAACAACCGCATGGAACTGATGGGTGCAATCCGTGGCCTGGAAGAACTCAAGCGTCCCTGCGAGGTGCTGCTGGTGACCGACTCCCAGTACGTGATGAAAGGCATCAACGAGTGGATGGACAACTGGAAGAAGCGCGGCTGGAAAACCGCGGCGAAGGAACCGGTGAAAAACGCTGACCTGTGGAAGTTGCTCGACGAGCAGGTCAACCGCCACAAGGTCACCTGGAAATGGGTGCGCGGGCACATTGGCCATCACGGCAACGAACGGGCCGACCAGTTGGCCAACCGTGGCGTCGATGAAGTGCGCGGGTACAAGCAGGGCTGATCGCAATGTCTGCCGTAGGAGCTGCCGAAGGCTCGGGCCGCGATCGGACGATCTTTTGATCTTGATCTTTTTTAGGCCGCAGAAAATCAAAAGCCAGATCAAAAGATCGCAGCCTGCGGCAGCTCCTACAAGGATTGTGTTCGCAGCAGCGCAATGGCGGTGGCCCGCGAGCATGTTAATATTCGCGTTTTTGCACGATTGACCGATTGAGAGCTGAGCACTGATGGCCACCAGATCCGTTGTACTCGACACCGAAACCACCGGCATGCCGGTGACCGACGGCCACCGGATTATCGAAATCGGTTGTGTCGAGTTGATCGGCCGACGCCTGACGGGCCGGCACTTTCACGTGTACCTGCAACCCGATCGCGAAAGTGACGAGGGTGCCATCGGCGTCCACGGCATCACCAACGAATTCCTCGTGGGCAAGCCGCGTTTTGCCGAAGTGGCCGAAGAATTCTTCGAGTTTATCAAGGGCGCGCAGCTGATCATCCATAACGCGGCGTTCGACGTTGGCTTCATCAACAACGAATTCGCCCTGATGGGGCAGCAGGACCGCGCGGACATCACGCAGCACTGCTCGATCCTCGACACCCTGATGATGGCCCGGGAACGTCACCCGGGGCAGCGCAACAGCCTCGACGCATTGTGCAAGCGCTATGGTGTCGACAACTCCGGCCGTGAACTGCACGGCGCCTTGCTCGACTCCGAGATTCTCGCCGACGTCTACCTGACCATGACCGGGGGGCAGACCAGTCTGTCCCTGGCCGGTAACGCCTCCGATGGCAATGGCTCCGGTGAAGGGGCGGACAATTCGGCCACCGAGATCCGCCGTTTGCCAGCAGATCGCCAGCCGACGCGCATCATCCGCGCCAGCGAAGACGACCTCGCCCGCCACGTGGCGCGCCTGGAAATCATCGGCAAATCTGCAGGTGCTCCGGCGTTGTGGGTGCAGCTGGCTGAGGCTGAAGCGCAGGCGTAGATGTTTCGAAAGGATCTTCGAATAGCCGCGCCGCTGGCATGCATCCGATGACCCATTTCAGGGCGCGACACTCGCCACATCCTCTGCAACACTCTACCCTGAGGTGATTGGCAGGCTATGGTCTGCCGCCTCAGGACACTGAGCCTCATGTATAAAGATTTGAAATTCCCGGTCCTGATTGTCCATCGCGACATCAAGGCCGACAGCGTCGCTGGCGACCGCGTGCGGGGGATTGCCCGGGAGCTGGAGCAGGAAGGGTTCAGTGTCGTTTCGGCGGTGGACTACACCGAAGGACGATTGGTGGCGTCGACTTACCATGGCCTGTCCTGCATGTTGATTGCCTCCGAGGACGCCAGCAGCCACTCCCATTTGTTGCAAAACATGGCCGAACTGATCGGTCTGGCGCGAGTGCGTGCACCGGATCTGCCGATCTTCGCCTTGGGCGAAACAGTGACCCTGGAAAACGCGCCTGCCGACGCCATGGCCGAGCTCAATCAGTTGCGCGGCATTCTTTACCTGTTTGAAGACACCGTGCCCTTTCTCGCCCGACAGGTGGCCCGCGCCGCGCGCAAATACCTCGATGGACTGTTGCCGCCATTTTTCAAGGCTTTGGTGCAACACACCGCGGATTCCAACTATTCCTGGCACACCCCCGGTCACGGCGGTGGCGTGGCGTATCACAAGAGTCCGGTCGGGCAGGCGTTTCACCAGTTTTTCGGGGAAAACACCCTGCGCTCGGACCTTTCGGTGTCGGTGCCGGAGCTCGGTTCTTTACTCGACCACACCGGTCCCCTGGCTGAAGCCGAGGCCCGTGCAGCACGAAATTTCGGCGCCGATCACACCTTTTTCGTGATCAATGGCACCTCCACGGCCAACAAGATTGTCTGGCACTCGGTGGTCGCCCGCGATGACCTGGTGCTGGTGGATCGCAATTGCCACAAGTCGGTGCTGCACTCGATCATCATGACCGGCGCGATCCCGCTGTACTTGTGTCCGGAGCGTAATGAGCTGGGGATCATCGGCCCGATTCCCCTGAGCGAGTTCAGCCGCGAATCGATCCAGTCCAAGATCGACGCCAGTCCGCTGACCAAGGGCCGTGCACCGAAGGTCAAGCTCGCGGTGGTGACCAATTCGACGTATGACGGCCTCTGCTACAACGCCGAGCTGATCAGGCAGCAACTGGGCAATAGCGTCGAGGTGCTGCACTTCGACGAGGCCTGGTACGCCTATGCGGCGTTTCATGAGTTTTTTGCCGGGCGCTACGGCATGGGCACGTCCCGTGATGAAGACAGCCCGTTGGTGTTTACCACCCATTCCACCCACAAGTTGCTGGCGGCTTTCAGTCAGGCGTCGATGATTCACGTGCGCGATGGCGGCGCGCGGCAACTGGACCGGGATCGCTTCAACGAAGCGTTCATGATGCACATCTCCACCTCGCCGCAGTACGGCATCATTGCCTCGCTGGATGTGGCTTCGGCGATGATGGAAGGACCGGCCGGGCGTTCGCTGTTGCAGGAAATGTTCGACGAAGCCCTGAGTTTTCGCCGGGCGCTGGCTAACTTGCGACAGCACATTGCCGCGGATGACTGGTGGTTTTCGATCTGGCAACCGCCGTCGGCGGAAGGCATCGAGCGGGTCGTCACCGAGGACTGGTTGCTGCAACCCGATGCCGATTGGCATGGCTTTGGCGGAGTGACCGAAGATTATGTGCTGCTCGACCCGATCAAGGTCACGCTGGTGATGCCGGGGCTGACGGCCGGTGGCGCCCTCAGCGAGCACGGGATTCCGGCGGCGGTGGTCAGCAAGTTCCTTTGGGAGCGCGGCCTGGTTGTCGAGAAGACCGGGCTGTATTCGTTCCTGGTGTTGTTCTCCATGGGTATCACCAAAGGCAAGTGGAGCACGCTGCTCACCGAATTGCTGGAGTTCAAGCGCAGCTATGACGCCAACGTCAGTCTGGCCAGTTGCCTTCCTTGCGTGGCGCAAGAGAATGTCGCGCGCTATCAGGGCATGGGCCTGCGTGATCTGTGCGATCAGTTGCATGCCTGTTATCGCAGCAACGCCACCGCCAGGCACCTCAAGCGCATGTACACCGTACTGCCGGAGGTCGCGATGAAGCCGGCGGACGCCTATGATCAATTGGTGCGGGGTGAAGTCGAAGCGGTGTCGATCGATGCGCTGGACGGGCGGATCGCCGCGGTGATGCTGGTGCCATACCCGCCAGGCATTCCGTTGATCATGCCGGGCGAGCGCTTTACCGAGTCGACCCGCTCGATCATCGATTATCTGGCATTTGCCCGTACGTTCGATAGCAGTTTCCCGGGGTTCGTTGCTGATGTGCACGGATTGCAACACGAAGATCAGGGCAGTGGGCGGTGCTATACCGTCGATTGCATCAAGGAGTGAGGACCTTTCCCAGTATGCAGCCGGTTATAAATCCGAATTACCCAGGGTTGTCGGTACGGGTTGCCGATGAAGGTTTTGCCGCCTATATCTGGGGCAGTGATTTCAGTTTTGAAGTCGCGGTCTACGGTGCGGCCGAAATAGGTGCACCGGTGGCACAGTGGCCGGTCACTCGGATCACGCCATATCGCAAGTGTTACGGCATCGACCCCGAGGAGTTCAGCAGCTTTCGCGATGCCGCCGACAGCGCGATTTTCATGGCCTATCTGGATGACCAGCCCGTGGGGCATCTGGTGGTCAGCACCAACTGGAACGGCTTTGCCCATATCGACGAACTGGCGGTGCATGCACCGGCCCGACGGCACGGCGTGGCCAAGGCCTTGCTGGATGTGGCGCAGTTCTGGAGCCGCAAGAAAAAGCTCCCGGGCATCATGCTCGAAACCCAGAACAACAACCTGGGGGCCTGCAGGCTCTATGAGCGTTGCGGTTACGTGATGGGCGGGATCGACCATCTGCGCTATCGCGGCATCGATCCGAACACCGCCGAAGTGGCGCTGTTCTGGTATCGAATGTTCGAAAATCCGTTGGAAAATCTGCTCAGTTCGTCAGCATCGCCGCGGCTTGTTCCGTGACGATGGCCAACAATGCCTGAACCGCCGGAGACGGTTCGACGTTTTTCAGCGACAAGGCGTAGAGACTGATCGGAACGGCCGGCGCCAGCGGGCAGGCGTCCAGTCCCGAGGCTTTGGCGCCGAGGGCGGTGAAGGGGTCGACGATGGCCAGGCCTTCGCCGGCCTCGACCATGCTGCGCATCATCTGATGCGTCTGGACCCGGGTTTGAATCACCGGAGCAGGGCGCAAACCGTGCAGTTTGTTTTCCAGTGCCGGGCTCAGCGGGTCGTGCCCCTCCAGTCCGATCATCGATTGACCGGCCAGATCCTGCAGTGAAATGTATTTCTGTTTCGGTTGCAGCCAGCCATGGGGTGCGAGCAACTGAAGTTTGCCCTGGGCAATCGCCTGGCAATCGAGGTCGGCGTGATCAGGGTCGTGCAGGCTCAGCCCCAGATCGCTTTCACGCAGCAGCAGGCTTCTGACGATGTCGCGGGTGGGCTGGCTCAGCAGTGTGCAAGGCGCGTCGGGCAGGCGTCGGCGCAGGGCCGCGATGCTGTGTGGTAACAATTGGTTAGCCAGAGGCGGGGTGCAGATGATGCGCAGCGGCGGCGCCAGGTATTGCCTGAGGCTGTTGGCCAGACGCTGCACGGGGTCGAGCGCGTCGTAGACCCGGGCAATTTCCACTTGCAGTTCCCGCGCCTCGCGGGTGGCCTGCAATCGTCCGCGAACGCTGGCGAACAGCATGAAACCCAACTGATCCTCGGCGTCGCGCAGCAAACGCTCGACTTCGGTCACCGGCAACTGCAGCCATTCGGCGGCGGTGCCCAGGTGACCGGTCTGCAAGAGCGCCTGGATCACTTCGATATGGCGTAAGCGCATGCATGAAGTCCATGTTCAGCAGGTGGAGGAGTCAGTGGCTGAATCCTACCCCAAGTCCGCGCATATGACTTCTGCTCATAACGACGGGTTATGAAACGCTGACGGTTTGCGGTTCGCGGGTAATGGTCACGCCGGTCTGCACCAGCATGAATTCATTGTCGTCGACCTTGTTGACGCGGTCGCCAATGGCCAGCTTGTAGGTGGTGACAGGGCCTGAACCGTCTACCGCCGGGGTGGAGTCCTGGAACTCGTGCACCGAATAAATACGGCCTTGCGCGTCTCTTGCATGGAACTGACCGACGAGTACTGCTGCCATCTGCTTAGAACCTCTGGAGATAAATCACTCAATTTGCGGCTCTGTAGACCGTGCTTGGGCGAGGTAAGTTTTCCTACAGGAAAAAAATAGTCAGGGACGGCGTTTTCAGTCGCCCGCTGCTTGAATCGTCATCTATAACTACAAGCTCTTCATATTGGACAGTCGAGAATCTCCCATGAGCAACGTCTATACGATCGCCGTCTTGGTCGGCAGCTTGAGAAAGGAATCGATCAACCGCAAGGTCGCACGGGCCCTGGTAGAACTGGCGCCGGCCAATCTCAAGCTTAACATCGTCGAAATTGGCGACCTGCCGCTCTATAACGAAGATATCGATGGCGCTTCACCGCCGGCAGCCTACAGCACTTTCCGGCAACAAGTGAGCTCATCCGACGCGGTGCTGTTCGTGACCCCGGAATACAACCGCTCGGTGCCGGCGCCGCTGAAAAATGCGATTGACGTCGGTTCGCGTCCGTATGGCAAAAGTGCCTGGAACGGCAAACCGGGCGCCGTTATCAGTGTTTCACCGGGGGCCGTCGGCGGGTTTGGTGCCAACCACAACCTGCGTCAATCCATGGTGTTTCTCAATGTGCCGCTGATGCAGCAACCGGAGGCCTATCTGGGGAACGCCGGTTCGGCGTTCGACGAGGCGGGCAAACTGTCAGAGTCGGTCAAGCCATTCCTGCAAAATTTCATCAATGCGTATGGGCAATGGGTCGAGCAGCACAAGAAGGTTTGATATTCATTGGCCAGCGCTTTGTCCTACGAAGCGCTGGATAACCGGCTACAAATCATTGTTTCAATTTCCGACAGCCAGGCGGCAGTTTGCTCCGCCGCCGGTTGCGCCGTGACGCAATAGCGGCGACCGCCCCAGGCCATGATCACCCCTTTCCGCTGGCCAGCCACCTGTGGGTGCGCCCGGAACAGGTCACCGAGCGCGGCTTTTACGATGGGGCCGAACACCGGTCGTGGCTGACCTCGGCGTACAACCAATACACGCGCTGCAGTTGGGATGCGTACTACAGCCCTGAAGCCGAAAACCTGCAGATTCTGCTCAAGCCGCTATTTCTGACTTCATCGATGCTGGCGGACTTCCTGCAAGACAACCGGTTTTTCGATGCGACCCGCCTGGTGTTCTCCAGCGCGTCCAGCAAAACCGCCTACGGCACGGCCGTGTGTCTGCACAATCATCCGCAACTGGAGCGTGTGGCGCTGACGTCCGCCGGCAACAAAGCATTTGTCGAAAACCTCGGCTGTTACGAATACGTGGTGTCTTATGCCGAGTTGGTCAACCTCGCCGGTGACCGTCCTACGCTGTACGTGGATTTTTCCGGCGACCTGGGACTACGCGATCAGGTCCACCAGCACTTTGCCGGGCAACTGGTCTACAGTTGCTTCGCTGGCTCTGCGCACAGTACCGATGAAGCGCAGATGACGGCCATCGAGGGGCCGCAACCGGTGTTCTTCTTTGCCCCGGTGCAGATCCGCAAGCGCAATGCCGAATGGGGGCCGGAAGGGGTCAGCCAGCATATCGGCGAAGGGTTGGTGCGGTTTTTTCAGCAGTTGACGGTGAGCGAAAAGCCATTGCTGGAAGTCGTTGAAAGCCGGGGTTACGAGGCGGCGCAAAACGTCATTTCCCGTCTGTTCCATGGCCAGGTGGCACCGGTCGAGGGGCATGTGATTCGCTTGTGAAGTGATTCGGCGAGGTTAGACCGGGGTGGCCCTTCGCTAGCAAGCCAGCTCCTACAGGTTATGCGCACAACTTGTAGGCGCTGGCTTGCCAGCGAAGAGGCCCGGCCAAACAACACAACTCTCAGCTTTGTCCCGGCACATTCGGCCAGAGATCCGCCACCAGAAACAATCGCTCGGCCTCTTCCCAGTCACCTTCGRCATTTTCTGTCAGGCGCACCAGCAATTGTGCCGGCGCAAGAGGGTCCAGGTCATTGAGCCAGGCCTGCATCTGTCCGGGGTTCCAGGTGTGCTCCGCCGAATAATGCGCCGGCGCCAGCCAGGCATGGCGGGGCAGGGGTTGCCAGCGACCGGGCGGGCTCTGGGCCAACAATGCAGGCCAATCCTTTTGATGCAGCCAGCGACCCCGCAAATGCTGCGGATGGGCGCCCGACGGCGGGGTGGCCTGTCCGGGCCACGGGTACAGCAGGTAACCCCCCAGCCACAAATGCGCGCTGAAGGCCTGGATATCCAGCGCCGCCAGCACCTCACGGCTCTCGGGGCGCGCGGAAATCGGCAATTGATGCTGGCTCAGGTGCGCCAGCTTGCGGTCGAGCCGATCGTGGCACCCCGGACCCAGCCACTGGGCAGTGTCATGCCCGTCGCCGGATTGCGGGCCGAGGTAAAGTTTGATCGCCAGTTCCAGGTGATGTACGCCGTCGCGGTCGCGCAGCAGCATGTCCAGTTCACCCAGGGTGTGCCCCTCGCGGCGAATCGGCATATTGGCAGCAATCAGTTCAATGCCGGGCGCATGCTGCACGGCGAATTGCCAGAGGCGTTCGTAATACAGGCCCAGACGCCGTGTCCGGGCCTGGGCCAGCCAGTGCAGTAAGCTATAACTGTCCCGGTCCAGTTGCCGCAGCCAATGCTCCAGCCGTTGCGGTGCCTGCACCCAGTCGCTGCCGGCCAGCGGGTGACGCTGCGGCCACGGGGTATCGTCCAGCATGGGCGGCGCGAGGATGACCCACGCCAGGTCACGCACTTCGGGATGGCGTAACTGATGGGGCAGGTGGAGCAAATCAGGAAATAGCATCATCTTGCGAGCATAGCCCGAAACCCGGGCACACCCTTGAAGCTGAAAGGATTTTGTCTACGGGCGGCTTTCGCCCATAATCGTGGTTTTCGCCGCCACACAGATCCCCGCAGGAGCCCCATGGAGCAATTTCGCAATATCGGCATCATCGGTCGCCTGGGCAGTTCCCAGGTGCTGGATACCGTCCGCCGACTGAAACGGTTTCTGCTCGATCGTCACCTGCACGTGATCCTCGAAGACACCATCGCCGAAGTGCTGCCAGGGCACGGCCTGCAAACCTCGTCGCGCAAGATGCTCGGCGAAGTCTGCGACATGGTCATTGTGGTCGGTGGTGACGGCAGTCTGCTCGGTGCCGCCCGGGCGCTGGCCAGGCACAATATTCCGGTGCTCGGCATCAACCGGGGCAGCCTGGGTTTCCTGACCGACATTCGCCCCGATGAACTGGAAACCAAGGTCGCCGAAGTGCTGGATGGCCACTATCTGGTGGAAAACCGCTTCCTGTTGCAGGCCGAAGTCCGTCGCCACGGCGAGGCCATCGGCCAGGGCGATGCACTGAACGATGTGGTGCTGCACCCTGGCAAATCCACGCGAATGATCGAATTCGAGCTGTACATCGACGGCCAGTTCGTCTGCAGCCAGAAGGCCGACGGCCTGATCGTCGCCACGCCGACCGGTTCCACCGCGTATGCACTGTCTGCCGGCGGGCCGATCATGCATCCCAAGCTCGACGCTATTGTGATTGTGCCGATGTACCCCCATACCTTGTCGGGTAGACCGATTGTGGTCGATGGCAACAGTGAGCTGAAAATCGTCGTGTCCAAGGATATGCAGATTTACCCGCAAGTCTCGTGTGACGGGCAGAACCACTTTACCTGCGCGCCCGGCGACACCATTACCGTCAGCAAGAAAGCCCAGAAACTGCGGCTGATTCACCCGCTCGACCACAACTACTATGAAGTTTGCCGGACCAAGCTCGGCTGGGGCAGCAAGTTGGGGGGTGGAGGCGACTGATGCTCGATCCCGCGCGTAGCTACGACCTGATCGGTGACGTGCACGGTTGCGCTCTGACCCTGGAGCACTTGCTCGACCGACTCGGTTATCACAAGCAAGGTGGCGTTTGGCGGCACGCGTCGCGCATGGCGGTGTTCGTCGGCGATATCATCGATCGCGGCCCGCGGATTCGCGAGGCGCTGCATATCGTCCACGACATGGTCGAGGCCGGTCAGGCGCTGTGCATCATGGGCAACCACGAGTTCAATGCGCTGGGCTGGAGCACGCCGGCGCTGCCCGGCAGCGGCAAGCAATTCGTGCGCGAGCACACGCCGCGCCATGCCCGCCTGCTACACGAAACCCTGACCCAGTTCGAACACCATCCGGGTGACTGGCACGACTTCCAGCAATGGTTCTATAAGCTGCCATTGTTCGTCGATGCCGGGCGTTTTCGCGTGGTCCACGCCTGCTGGGACGCCGGGCTGATCGAGCCGCTGCTGGCGTTGTTCCCCAGCGGTTGTGTCGACGAGCATTTTCTCCAGGCTTCGGCGCAGGCGGGTTCGTTTGCTTGCACCGTGTTCGACCGGCTGCTGCGCGGTACGGACATGCGCTTGCCCCATGGCCTGACCATGACCAGCGGCGATGGGCTGGTGCGTTCGTTCTTCCGGACCAAATTCTGGGAAGACGATCCGAAAACCTACGGCGACATCGTGTTCCAGCCCGATGCACTGCCCGAACCCGTGGCCCGGACGCCGCTGACACCCACCGAAAAGAACAGTTTGCTGCGCTATGGCATCGATGAGCCGTTGTTGTTCGTCGGCCATTACTGGCGCAGCGGCAAACCGGCACCGATCCGGCCGAACCTGGCCTGTCTGGATTACAGCGCGGTGCTGTACGGCAAGCTGGTTGCCTACCGACTGGATCAGGAAACCCGCCTGGATCCGCATAAATTCGTTTGGGTCGATGTCGAACGGCCGGAGGTGCTGCAATGAGTGCTGTAGCGGTATTGCGTCTGCCCCTGGCGGTGGACTTGAGCGGGTTCGTCACCCTGCTCAAGCGCATGCAAGTGCCCCATCGGGTCAGTGAAGAGGCAGGCGAGCAAGTGCTGTGGGTGCCAGACAACATCAGTGAAGACGTGCGCGCGTTGTACGAACGGTTTCCGGCGGGCGATCCCGATCAGCAATTGGACATTCCGCTGGCGCAGACCATCAAGCGCCCGGGGTTCGTCGAGCAATTGAAATACGCCAGGGCCACCGCGCTGGTGCTGTTGCTGAGCGTGATTGTCGGTGCAGTGACCCTGCTCGGCGACAACCTTGAAACGATGCGCTGGCTGACCTTCCTCGAATTCCGCGTGGTCGGCGAGTACCTCCACTTCACGCCACTGGCCGACAGCCTGGCGGCGGGGCAGTGGTGGCGCCTGTTCACGCCGATGCTGATTCACTTCGGCATCCTGCACCTGGCGATGAACGGCATGTGGTACTGGGAACTGGGGCGGCGCATCGAGTCGCGTCAGGGCAGTATCAACCTGATCGGCCTGACCCTGCTGTTCAGCCTGGTGTCCAACTACGCCCAGTATTACTTCAGCGGCCCGACCTTGTTCGGTGGTTTGTCCGGTGTACTGTACGGCTTGCTCGGGCATTGCTGGATCTTCCAGCTGCTGGCGCCGAACCCGGCTTATCGCCTGCCGCGAGGCGTGCTGGTGATGATGCTGGTGTGGTTGTTGTTGTGCCTGTCCGGGCTGGTGTCGATGATCGGCTTCGGCGAAATCGCCAACGCGGCCCACGTCAGCGGGTTACTCATCGGATGCTTCAGCGGTTTGTTGGGCGGTTTGTATAACCGCCGTAAACTGGCCGCCTAATTCAGAACCTGCAATGAAGAGACGGAGACTCAATGTCCTCTTTTAACGAAATGATCAACAACATCACCTCCGATATCTACGAGAGCCTGAAACTGGCCGTGGAAATCGGCAAATGGTCCGACGGTGGCAAGCTCACCGCCGAACAACGCGAGCTGTCGTTGCAGGCGATGATCGCCTGGGAAATCCAGAACCTGCCAGAAGACCAGCGTACCGGCTACATGGGGCCGCAGGAATGCGCCTCGAAGTCGATCGAAGTGCCGAATATCCTGTTCAAGTCGGATGCCATCCATTGATCGAGATTGGCCGCGGTGCAATCAGCAAAATGTCGGCGCGCCTGGACGGGCCAAACGTGCAATACGCTTTGCGTCTGGGCGAAACCGAGGTCCCGGTCAATCCGTTGATCGGCACCACGGTGCGTCTGGAATACCTGGGTGCGATCCACTGCATCCATTGCGGACGCAAGACCAAGACCAGTTTCAGCCAGGGCTACTGCTACCCGTGCATGACCAAACTGGCCCAGTGCGACGTCTGCATCATGAGCCCGGAACGCTGCCACTTCGACGCCGGCACCTGCCGCGAGCCGGAATGGGGCGAGAAGTTTTGCATGACTGATCACGTGGTTTATCTGGCCAACTCGTCGGGGGTGAAAGTCGGGATTACCCGTGCCACCCAATTGCCGACCCGCTGGCTCGACCAGGGTGCGAGCCAGGCCTTGCCGATCATGCGCGTATCGACCCGTCAGCAGTCCGGTTTCGTCGAGGATCTGTTCCGCAGCCAGGTGGCCGACAAGACCAACTGGCGTGCTTTGCTCAAGGGCGATGCGGCGGCGGTGAACCTGGCCGAAGTCCGCGATCAGCTGTTCGACAGCTGCGCTGAAGGCTTGCTGGGGTTGCAGCAGCGATTTGGCTTGCAGGCGATCCAGCCGGTGACCGATGTCGAACCGCTGGAAATTCGCTATCCGGTCGAGCAGTACCCGGCGAAGATCGTCAGCTTCAACCTGGACAAGAACCCGATTGCCGAAGGCACGCTGATGGGGGTCAAGGGTCAATACCTGATCTTCGACACCGGCGTGATCAATATTCGTAAATACACGGCTTACCAGCTCGCCGTGCATCAGTAAGGACTCCAGCATGCGCACCGAACAACCGAAGATGATCTACCTCAAGGACTATCAGGCGCCCGAGTACCTGATCGACGAAACGCACCTGACCTTCGAGTTGTACGAGGACCACAGCCTGGTCCATGCGCAACTGGTGATGCGCCGCAACCCCGAGCGTGGCCCGGGCCTGCCGCCGCTGGTGCTCGACGGCCAGCAGCTTGAGCTGTTGGCGGTGACGTTGGCCGACCAGGAGCTTTCCGAGGCGCAGTATCAGCTGACCGAGAATCACCTGACCCTGCACCCGACCAGCGCCACCTTCACGGTCGACACCAGCGTCCGGATCCACCCGGAAACCAACACCGCGCTGGAGGGCCTGTACAAGTCCGGCACGATGTTCTGCACCCAGTGCGAGGCCGAAGGCTTTCGCAAGATCACCTATTACCTCGACCGCCCGGACGTGATGAGCACCTTCACCACCACGGTGGTCGCCGAGCAGCACAGCTATCCGGTGCTACTGTCCAACGGCAACCCGATCGCTTCCGGTCCCGGCGAAGACGGCCGGCACTGGGCGACCTGGGAAGATCCGTTCAAGAAACCGGCGTACCTGTTTGCGCTGGTGGCCGGCGACCTGTGGTGCGTCGAAGACAGTTTCACCACCATGAGCGAGCGCAATGTGGCGCTGCGCATTTACGTCGAGCCGGAAAACATCGACAAGTGCCAGCACGCCATGAACAGCCTGAAGAAATCCATGCGCTGGGACGAAGAGGTCTACGGTCGCGAGTACGACCTGGACATCTTCATGATCGTCGCCGTGAATGACTTCAACATGGGCGCCATGGAAAACAAGGGCCTCAACATCTTCAACTCCAGCGCCGTGCTGGCCAAGGCCGAAACCGCCACCGACGCCGCGCACCAGCGGGTCGAGGCGATTGTCGCCCACGAATACTTCCACAACTGGTCGGGCAACCGCGTGACCTGCCGCGACTGGTTTCAGCTCTCGCTGAAGGAAGGCTTCACCGTGTTCCGCGATGCCGGTTTCTCCTCGGACATGAACTCGGCCACGGTCAAGCGCATCCAGGACGTGGCCTACCTGCGCACCCACCAATTCGCCGAAGACGCCGGCCCCATGGCCCATGCCGTGCGCCCGGACAGCTTCATCGAGATTTCCAACTTCTACACCCTGACTGTGTACGAGAAGGGCTCGGAAGTGGTCGGCATGATCCACACCTTGCTCGGTGCCGAAGGTTTCCGCAAAGGCAGCGACCTGTACTTCGAACGCCACGACGGCCAGGCCGTGACCTGCGATGACTTCATCAAGGCCATGGAGGATGCCAATGGCGTTGACCTGACCCAGTTCAAGCGTTGGTACAGCCAGGCCGGTACACCGCGTCTGGCGGTGAGCGAGTCCTTTGACGCAGCGGCGAAAACCTACAGCCTGACCTTCCGCCAGAGCTGCCCGCAAACTCCGGACAAGGTCGAAAAACTACCGTTCGTGATCCCGGTCGAGCTGGGCCTGTTGGATTCCAAAGGGGCAGCGATTGCCCTGCGCCTTGCTGGTGAAGCCGTCGCGCAAGGCACTTCGCGAGTCATTTCCGTGACCGAGGCTGAGCAGACCTTTACCTTCGTCGACATCGCCGAACAACCGCTGCCGTCGTTGCTGCGTGGCTTCTCGGCGCCGGTGAAACTGAGCTTCCCGTACAACCGCGACCAGTTGATGTTCCTGATGCAGCACGACAGCGACGGTTTCAATCGCTGGGATGCCGGCCAGCAACTGTCGGTGCAGGTGCTGCAAGAGTTGATTGCCCAGCAGCAGAAGGGCGAAGCGCTGGTACTCGATCAGCGGCTGGTGTCGGCACTGCGTACTGTGCTCTCGGACGAGTCGCTGGATCAGGCCATGGTCGCCGAAATGCTCTCGCTGCCAAGCGAGGCGTACCTGACCGAGATCAGCGAAGTGGCGGATGTCGATGCCATTCACACTGCTCGTGAGTTCGCTCGCAAGCAATTGGCCGGTGCGTTGTTCGAAGGCCTGTGGCTGCGTTATCAGGCCAATCGCGAATTGTCGAAGCAGACTCCGTATGTGGCCGAAGCCGAGCATTTCGCCCGTCGTGCCTTGCAGAACATCGTGCTGTCGTACCTGATGCTCAGCGGCAAGCCGGAAGTTGTGGCTGCGACTCTGGAGCAGTTCGATTCGTGCGACAACATGACCGAGCGCCTGACCGCACTTGCCGTGTTGGTCAATTCACCCTACGAAGCCGAGAAGGCCAAGGCGCTGGCCAGCTTCGCCGAGCACTTCAAGGACAACCCGTTGGTCATGGACCAGTGGTTCAGCGTCCAGGCTGGCAGTGTGTTGCCTGGTGGCCTGGAGAGAGTCAAGGCGTTGATGCAGCACCCGGCGTTCAACATCAAGAACCCGAACAAGGTGCGGGCACTGGTCGGTGCGTTTGCCGGGCAGAACCTGATCAACTTCCACGCGGCCGACGGTTCCGGGTATCGCTTCCTGGCGGATCTGGTGATCGAGTTGAATGGCTTTAACCCGCAGATTGCTTCTCGCCAGTTGGCGCCTTTGACTCGCTGGCGCAAGTACGACAGCGCTCGTCAGGTTTTGATGAAGGGGGAGCTGGAGCGGATTCGGGCTTCGGGGCAACTGTCTAGCGATGTGTTTGAGGTGGTCAGCAAGAGTTTGGCTTGAGTCTGTTGTTGACCTTGGCGGCCTTCGGGCCGACCAGGGTCATGGGTTGATTGGGTACATATCCATTCCTGCGGTAACGGCGGCTGGCGGTTTCGCCCTTACGGCGAGTCACTTTTTTTACAAGCGCCTAAAAAAAGTAACCAAAAAAACGCTCGCCCCGAACGTACGGCCCCTCGCTAAGGCTCGGCGTTCCTTCGCTGCGGTATTCATCCGGGGGCATTGCCCTCCGGTCGGCTTCGCTTCGACCTACATGCAATGAGTTCGACTGCGTCGAACGGCGCTGCGCGCCAATCCCCGGATGAACACCTCCGCTCAGCCTTCCGAGGGGGCGGGTGGATCAAGATCAAGAGCTGCAGGCGAGCTAACGCTCGGCCTGTTGAGTGGTGAAGAGCAGTTGGTGTACGCCGACCCATTGTGGGAGCGAGCTTGCTCGCGAAGGCGGCCTTATGGCCGACCAATCTCTTTCGGCTAAACGCATTCCCCCTGTAGGAGCTGCCGCAGGCTGCGATCTTTTGATCTTGATCTTCCGCACCCTTCGACATTGTCAAAAATCAAMAGATCGCAGCCTCGTTGCACTCGACAGCTCCTACAGGGAAACACGCACGCATCAGAACCAGGCCGGCCGGTAGGCCGCCTCGTTTTTGCTTTTGCGGTACACGCCCCCTCGTGAGGCCGAGTGGAGGTTCTGCGCAGAGGGCAACCCGGCATGGATGCCGGGTTAGCCGCCCCCGGCCATGGATGGCCGATGGCGGCGGGCCCACGGAGCAGGACCGGAGCGAGGGCATGCCGAGCCACAGCGAGGCACCGAATGTCAGGGGCAAAGCGCTTTGGTTACTTTGCGCCGGGCCGCGCAGGCTTTTCGAAAGTGACCCGCCGTAAGGGCGGAACCAATAGCGGCCGTTACCGCAGCAACGGATATGTACACCAAACACCAAACACCCCACCTGATACTCAACCATTCAGAACACCCCCCCATCCCCCCCGGTTAACAAAACATAACGTGGCGTCGATTGTCAGACATTAAAAAACACCGATAGGATAAGCCAGCTTCCGAAGGGGCTCTGGATTGCGGGTTTCAGGACTATGCTCTGAAACAGCCGGTCCAGACACGCACCCTTGCGGCGCCCAGAAAGGTTGAACGACCTAACAATAATAATGGGAGAAGGTCTATGAGTGAGCCTGTCATGGGTGTGGGTATCTGCCGCCCGCCGGCACTGCGCAAATTCGCGTTGCTGGCTACAGCGCTCTCGCTGTTGGGTTCTGCCATGCTGTCGGCACCTGCGCTGGCCGCAGCGGCGCCAGCATCCGATGTTGTTTATTCCATTGAATCTGCCAAGGCTGCCAAAAGCCTGATGCTCGATGTCGTCCACGCCGGCAAGCGCCTGGTGGCGGTCGGGGATCGTGGGCACATCCTGTATTCCGATGACCAGGGCGCCACCTGGACCCAGGCCAAGGTCCCGACCCGGGCCCTGCTGACGTCAGTGTTCTTTGTCGATGACAAACACGGCTGGGCCGTCGGTCATGACGCACAGATCCTCGCCAGCGAGGACGGCGGCGCTACCTGGACCAGGCAATTCGAAGATCTGAAACGCGAATCGCCGCTGCTCGATGTCTGGTTCAAGGACGTCGACAGCGGCTTTGCCGTGGGCGCCTACGGCTCGCTGATGGAAACCACCGACGGTGGCAAGCATTGGGAAGACGCCAGCGACCGTCTGGACAATGAAGACCAGTACCACCTGAACGCGATTGCCGCGGTCAAGGACGCCGGGCTGTTCATCGTCGGCGAGCAGGGCAGCATGTTCCGCTCCGCGGACTGGGGCCAGACCTGGGAGAAACTCGAAGGTCCGTACGAAGGCTCGCTGTTCGGCGTGATCGGCACGGCGCAGCCCAATACGCTGCTGGCCTACGGCTTGCGTGGCAACCTTTACCGTTCCACGGACTTCGGCACCACCTGGGAGCAAGTCGAGCTCAAGGCTGAACGTGGCGACCTGGAGTTCGGGCTGTCCGGCGGCACGCTGCTCGACGACGGTTCCATCGTGATTGTCGGCAACGGCGGCTCGGTGATCCGCAGCAGCGACAATGGCGAAACCTTCAAAGTGGTCAACCGTGCGGACCGTATTTCGGTCTCGGCAGTGACTGCGGCAGGCAATGGCAATCTGGTTCTGGCCGGGCAGGGCGGCGTTCGCGTCACTTCGCCCAACGGTACCGAGTCGGGCAAATGAGCCGGGTTAATAATAAGAAGGCGGAGCTATGACTTCCTTGAGTTCTCATCACCAGGACAAGGCGACGTTCCTCGAGCGCCTGATCTTCAACAACCGCCCGGCAGTGATCACGATCTGTCTGCTGGTCAGTATTTTCCTGTTCTGGCAGGCGACGCTGATCCGTCCGTCCACCAGTTTCGAAAAAATGATCCCGCTGGAGCATCCCTTCATCCAGAAGATGATGGAGCACCGCAACGATCTGGCGAACCTGGGCAACACTGTACGGATCTCGGTGGAAGCCACCAATGGCGACATCTTCTCCAAGGAGTACATGGAGACCTTGCGTCAGATCAACGATGAGGTGTTCTACATCTCCGGTGTCGACCGCTCCGGCCTCAAGTCGCTGTGGAGCCCGAGTGTTCGCTGGACCGAAGTGACGGAAGAGGGCTTCGCCGGCGGTGAAGTGATTCCGCAGAGCTACAACGGCTCCCAGGCCAGCCTCGATTTGCTGCGCAACAACGTGCTCAAGTCCGGCCAGGTCGGGCGCCTGGTGTCCAACGATTTCAAGTCGAGCATCGTCGACATTCCGTTGCTGGAGTCCTACCCGGACCCGCAAGACCAGGGCAAGCTGCTGGCGCTGGACTATCGCCAGTTCTCCCACGAGCTTGAGGACAAGATCCGCACCAAGTTCGAAGCGCAGAACCCGAATGTGAAGATCCACATCGTCGGTTTCGCCAAGAAAGTCGGTGACCTGATCGACGGCCTGGTGATGGTGGTGATGTTCTTCGGCATCGCCTTCGTCATCACCCTGATCCTCCTGCTGTGGTTCACCAACTGCCTGCGCAGTACCGTCGCCGTGTTGAGCACGACATTGGTGGCAGTGGTCTGGCAACTGGGGTTGATGCACTTCTTCGGCTTCGGGCTCGATCCTTACTCGATGCTGGTACCGTTCCTGATCTTCGCCATCGGTATTTCCCACGGCGTGCAGAAGATCAACGGGATCGCCCTGCAATCGAGCGAGGCGGACAACGCCCTGACGGCCGCGCGCCGTACGTTCCGTCAATTGTTCCTGCCGGGGATGATCGCGATCCTCGCCGATGCCGTGGGTTTCATCACGCTGCTGATCATCGATATCGGCGTGATCCGTGAACTGGCCATCGGCGCATCCATCGGTGTGGCGGTGATCGTGTTCACCAACCTGATCCTGTTGCCGGTGGCGATTTCCTATGTCGGCATCAGCAAGCGTGCGGTCGAGCGCAGCAAGAAAGACGCGGTGCGCGAACACCCGTTCTGGCGCCTGCTGGCGAATTTCGCCAGCGCCAAAGTTGCACCGGTGTCCATCCTGCTGGCGTTGATCGCCTTTGGCGGCGGCCTGTGGTACAGCCAGAACCTGAAAATCGGCGACCTCGACCAGGGTGCCCCGGAGTTGCGTCCGGACTCGCGCTACAACAAGGACAACAACTTCATCATCAACAACTACTCCACCAGTTCCGATGTGTTGGTGGTGATGGTCAAGACCAAGGCCGAAGGTTGCTCGCGCTATGAAGCCATGGCGCCGATCGACGAGCTGATGTGGAAGATGCAGAACACCGAGGGCGTGCAATCGGCGATTTCCCTTGTGACCGTGTCCAAGCAGATGATCAAGGGCATGAACGAGGGCAACCTGAAATGGGAAACCCTGTCGCGTAACCCTGATGTATTGAACAACTCCATTGCCCGCGCTGACGGCCTGTACAACAACAGCTGCTCCCTGGCGCCGGTGCTGGTGTTCCTCAACGATCACAAGGCCGAGACCCTGGATCGCGCGGTACATGCGGTGCAGGCGTTCTCCAAGGAGAACAACAAGGAAGGCCTGGAGTTCATCCTCGCGGCCGGTAACGCCGGGATCGAGGCGGCCACCAACGAGGTGATCAAGAAGTCCGAGCTGACCATCCTGATCCTGGTGTACATTTGCGTGGCGGTCATGTGCATGATCACCTTCCGCTCGTGGGCGGCGACCTTGTGCATCGTGCTGCCACTGGTGCTGACCTCGGTACTCGGCAACGCCCTGATGGCCTTCATGGGCATCGGCGTGAAAGTGGCGACCCTGCCGGTCGTGGCGCTCGGGGTGGGGATCGGCGTGGACTACGGTATCTACATCTACAGCCGTCTGGAAAGCTTCCTGCGTGCCGGCCTGCCGCTGCAAGAAGCGTACTACCAGACGCTGAAGTCCACCGGTAAGGCGGTGCTGTTCACCGGTCTGTGCCTGGCCATCGGCGTGTGCACCTGGATCTTCTCGGCCATCAAGTTCCAGGCCGACATGGGTCTGATGCTGACCTTCATGCTGTTGTGGAACATGTTCGGTGCGCTGTGGCTGTTGCCGGCACTGGCACGGTTCCTGATCAAACCGGAGAAACTGGCGGGGCAGAAGGGCAACTCGTTGTTTGCCCACTGATCGGTCGCTGAAACAAAAAAGCCGCAACCTTGGGTTGCGGCTTTTTTATTTGGGCGAAGATCAAAAGATCGCAGCCTTCGGCAGCTCCTACTTGGGATTGCCTACACCGATTAATTGTGGGTGTATTCGATCAATGTAGGAGCTGCCGAAGGCTGCGATCTTTTGACTTTGCCATTACGAAGGATCGCTACCCAGCACCACATTCAACGCACTGCGCGCATCATCGAGTTGCACCAGCGTCGCATGCCGCGCACCCAATGCATCACGATTCTCGATGGCGGTCAGGATTGCCTTGTGCCGTGGCAGCGCCAGTTCATGCAGGTTCGGCCGCTGGTTCGAGTGTTTCAAGGCTTCGGCGATGGCCACCGAGAGCATGTTGCACAGGTTGGCCAGCAAGTCGTTGTGCGTGGCATCGGCAATGCGACTGTGGAAGTCCAGGTCCGGCTGCAACAGCGCCTCCGGCGTCGGTGCAGCTTCCATGCGCTGGTAGGCCTCACCGATGGATGCAATGTCCGCTTGCGTGGCGAATTGCGCGGCGAGGGCGGCGGCGGCCGGTTCGATGATGCTGCGCACACTGGTCAGCAGGTCGAAAAACTGATTCTGCGGGCTGCTTTGCATCAACCAGTGCAGCACGTCAGGATCGAGCATGTGCCAGTCCTTGCGCGGCTTGACCACGGTCCCGACCCGCGGACGGGAATACACCAGGCCTTTGGCAACCAGGACCCGGGTGGCTTCACGCAGCACCGGCCGGCTGACCGCATATTCTTCGCACAACAGCGCTTCGGCGGGCAGCTTGTCGTCGGGCAGGAAACGTCCCGAGACGATCTGCATGCCCAGTTCCTGGACGATGCGCGAGTGCATGCTTTTGCGGTCGGAGGGTTTGCGGTAATCCATGGGGAACGACGCGGTCCTGTGCGAATAGGTGTCGCGCATGATAGCAGGCGCGGCGCAATCTTGAGGCAGGGATAAAGACACTGTAGGAGCTGGTGGGGTTAGTGCGAGTGACGCGGCACTTCAGCCCCGCGGCAGCCGACCAGGAAGTCGAAGTCACAACCCTGGTCCGCTTGCAGCACGTGGTCGATGTACAGCTGGCGATAACCCCCCACCAACAATGGCTGTGGCGGTTGCCGATCGGCCATGCGCGCGGCCAGTTCGGCGTCCGGAATATCCAGGTGCAGGCGGCCGCTGGCGCAGTCGAGTTCGATCCAGTCACCTTCCTTCACCGCCGCCAAAGGCCCGCCAGCGGCGGCTTCGGGAGCAACGTGCAGGACAACGGTGCCGTATGCCGTGCCGCTCATGCGCGCATCGGAAATGCGCACCATGTCGGTCACACCCTGGGCCAGCAGCTTGGCCGGCAGGCCCATGTTGCCCACTTCGGCCATGCCTGGATAACCCTTCGGCCCGCAGTTTTTCATCACCAGGATCGAGTTGGCATCCACGTCCAGTTCCGGATCGTTGATCCGTGCCTTGTACATGTCGAAGTTCTCGAACACCACCGCGCGACCGCGATGCTGCATCAGTTCGGGCGTGGCGGCGGACGGCTTGAGTACCGCGCCGAGTGGCGCCAGGTTGCCACGCAACACACAGATGCCGCCATCGGCGCGGATCGGGTTGTCGAGGGTGCGGATCACTTCGTCCTCGCCATAGATCGGCGCGTCTTTGGTGTTCTCTCCAATGGTTTTGCCGTTGACGGTCAAGGCATTCGGGTTCGGGATCAGGTTGGCTTCACCGAGGCGACGCAGCACCGCCGGCAAACCACCGGCGTAATAGAACTCTTCCATCAGGAAGCGCCCGGACGGTTGCAGGTCGACGATGGTCGGCATGCCGCGACCGATACGGGTCCAGTCATCCAGGTCCAGTTCCACGCCAATGCGCCCGGCAATAGCCTTCAGATGGATCACTGCGTTGGTTGAACCGCCGATGGCGGCATTGACGCGAATGGCGTTCTCGAAGGCCTCTTTGGTCAGGATCTTCGACAGCTTCAAGTCTTCGTGCACCATCTCCACGGCACGCATGCCGGACATGTGCGCCAACACATAACGGCGCGCATCCACGGCCGGAATCGCCGCATTGTGGGGCAGGGAAGTGCCGAGCGCTTCGGCCATGCAGGCCATGGTCGAGGCGGTGCCCATGGTGTTGCAGGTGCCGGCCGAGCGGGACATGCCGCCCTCGGCCGCGAGGAAATCGTCGATGCTGATGGTGCCGGCCTTGACCTGTTCGCTGAGCTGCCAGACCACGGTGCCGGAGCCGATGTCCTTGCCCTTGTGCTTGCCGTTGAGCATCGGCCCGCCGGTGACGACGATGGCCGGCACGTCGCAACTGGCGGCGCCCATCAGCAAGGCCGGGGTGGTTTTGTCGCAACCGGTCAGCAGCACCACGCCATCGATCGGGTTGCCGCGAATGGCTTCTTCGACATCCATGCTCGCCAGGTTGCGGGTGAGCATGGCGGTCGGGCGCAGGTTCGATTCGCCGTTGGAGAACACCGGGAACTCCACTGGAAAGCCGCCGGCCTCGATCACCCCACGTTTGACGTGCTCGGCAATCTGGCGGAAGTGCGCGTTGCACGGGGTCAGTTCCGACCAGGTGTTGCAGATGCCGATGATCGGCTTGCCATGGAACTGGTGGTCGGCGATGCCCTGATTCTTCATCCAGCTGCGGTACATGAAGCCGTTCTTGTCGGCGGTGCCAAACCATTGGGCGGAGCGCAGGGTGGGTTTCTTATCAGACATGATCGATTCTCTTATTGTATGACTATTTTGTTCTAGCTGAGGCGTAACATAGGCTCAAATTGCGTTGTTTGGAAGTGTTGTTGAGTAAATAGTAATACTATATAGTCGGCTCAAACGGAGGGATGGCCCTGGCGACTATTTCGCGAGAGGCGTCCCCCGAGGTTCCATAACAACAACAATCGGAGACCGATCTCATGAGCCAGGAACTGCGGCTTATCCGTCGCATCACGCTGAAACTGATTCCCTTCCTGATCCTGCTGTACCTGATCGCCTATGTGGACCGCTCCGCGGTGGGCTTCGCCAAACTGCACATGGGCGCGGACATCGGCCTCGGCGATGCCGCCTACGGTCTTGGTGCCGGGCTGTTTTTCATCGGCTACTTCCTGCTGGAGATCCCCAGCAACCTGATGCTCGACCGCTTCGGCGCACGGCGCTGGTTCGCGCGGATCATGGTCACGTGGGGCGCCATCACCATCGGCATGGCCTTCGTCCAGGGGCCGAACAGCTTCTATGTGATGCGCTTTTTGCTCGGCGCCGCCGAAGCCGGGTTCTTCCCGGGCGTTCTGTACTACATCACCCAATGGTTCCCGGTGCGCCATCGCGGCAAGATCCTCGGGCTGTTCATCCTGTCGCAACCCATTGCGATGATGGTCACCGGCCCGGTGTCCGGTGGCTTGCTGGGCATGGACGGCGTGTTGGGGCTGCATGGCTGGCAGTGGCTGTTCATCGTCATCGGTTGCCCGGCGATCCTGCTGACCTGGCCGGTGCTGCGTTACCTGCCGGACGGCCCGCAACAAGTGAAGTGGATGGACCAGGCAGAAAAGGACTGGCTGAGCACCGAACTGAAAAAGGACCTGGACGCGTACGGCCAGACCCGCCATGGCAACCCGCTGCACGCCCTCAAGGACAAACGCGTCCTGCTGCTGGCGCTGTTCTACCTGCCGGTGACCCTGAGCATCTATGGTCTGGGTTTGTGGCTACCGACCTTGATCAAGCAATTCGGTGGCAGCGACTTGGTGACCGGTTTCGTTTCCGCAGTGCCGTACATCTTCGGGATCGTTGGCCTTCTGATCATTCCACGCAGTTCCGACCGCTTGAACGACCGCTACGGCCACCTCGCCGTGCTTTACGTACTGGGTGCGATTGGCCTGTTCCTCAGCGCCTGGCTGTCGGTGCCGGTGCTGCAACTGGCGGCGTTGTGCCTGGTGGCATTCGCATTGTTCTCCTGCACGGCGGTGTTCTGGACCTTGCCGGGTCGCTTCTTCGCCGGCGCCAGTGCGGCGGCGGGGATCGCCTTGATCAACTCGGTGGGTAACCTCGGTGGTTACCTCGGTCCATTCGTGATCGGCGCGTTGAAGGAGTACACCGGCAATCTTGCGTCCGGCTTGTATTTCCTCTCCGGGGTGATGGTGTTTGGCCTGATTCTGACTGGCGTTGTCTATCGCCTGCTGGAACGCAAACACGTCCTGCCAGCCGATCAATTTGCAGCAAGTGCACGTGGGGCTTCCCGCACTTGACAGGATACGGACCTGTAGGAGCTGGCTTGCCAGCGAAAGCGGTGGGTCAGCCAGCATGAATGTTGGATGTTCAATCGCATTCGCTGGCAAGCCAGCTCCTACAGGAGTTCTGCGGTGTTCTGAAGTATTGTTTACAGGAGAAAATTCATGCGTTTGGTTCAGTTCGAATTGAGTAACGGCGAACGCCGTGTCGGCGTTGTCGAGGCGGGGCTGGTTCGTGAAGTGCAGGACATGCGCACCGTGCGCGATCTGGCATTGGCGGCGATCGAGGCAGGCGCCAATCTTGAGCAACAGGTGCAAAGTCTGGGGCTGGGCATCAGCCACGGCTATGCCGAACTGCTGACGCAACGGCGCATCCTGCCGCCCCTGGACCATCCGGACCCGGCGCACTTGCTGGTCAGTGGCACGGGCCTGACCCATCTGGGCAGTGCATCGGCCCGGGACAAGATGCACCAGCAAAGTGGCGACGAATCGGCGATGACCGACACCATGCGCATCTTCAAATGGGGCGTGGAGGGCGGCAAACCGGCAGAAGATCAAGCCGGTGTGCAGCCGGAATGGTTCTACAAAGGCGATGGCAGCATCGTCGTCAGGCCGGGCCAGCCGTTTCCCCTGCCGCCGTTTGCCGAAGATGCCGGTGAAGAGCCGGAGATCGCTGGCCTGTACGTCATCGGTCGCGACGGCAAGCCGTATCGCCTGGGTTTTGCTGTGGGCAACGAGTTCTCCGATCACGTCATGGAGCGCAAGAACTACCTGTATCTGGCCCACTCGAAACTGCGCAGCTGCAGCTATGGCCCGGAACTGCGGGTCGGCGAACTGCCGCAGCATCTGGCCGGTACCAGCCGCATCCTGCGCGACGGCGAAGTGCTGTGGCAGAACGAGTTTCTCAGTGGCGAGGCGAACATGTGCCACAGCCTCGCCAACCTCGAATTCCATCATTTCAAGTACAGCCAGTTTCTGCGCCCGGGGGATGTTCACATTCACTTCTTCGGCACCGCGACCCTGTCCTTTGCCGACGGCATTCGCACACAACCGGGCGACGTGTTCGAGATCACCCAGGCCGAATTCGGCGCGCCATTGATCAATGGCATCGCACCGGTCGCAGCGGCTTTCGAACCCGGCACCGTCGGCACACTTTGAGGACTTACCCATGACCCGGATTCTTGGTCACAACTACATCGGCGGCCAACGCAGCGCCGCTGGCAGCGTCAAGTTGCGGAGTTTCGATGCGACAACGGGCGAGGCCTTGCCCCAGGATTTTTCTCAGGCGACAGCGCAGGAAGTCGATGCGGCGGCCACCGCGGCGGCGGCTGCGTACCCGGCCTATCGCATGCTGAGCGCGGAGCGTCGGGCGCAGTTTCTCGAGGCCATTGCCGATGAACTGGATGCCCTCGGTGATGATTTTGTCGCGGTGGTCTGCCGCGAAACGGCGTTGCCCGCTGGCCGGATTCAAGGCGAGCGTGGACGCACCAGCGGCCAGATGCGCCTGTTTGCCAAAGTGCTGCGGCGTGGTGATTTCTACGGCGCACGGATCGACCGGGCATTGCCGGAGCGTCAACCGTTGCCGCGCCCGGATCTGCGTCAATACCGTATCGGCCTCGGGCCGGTGGCGGTGTTCGGTGCCAGCAACTTTCCGCTGGCGTTCTCTACCGCAGGCGGCGATACCGCATCGGCGCTGGCCGCCGGGTGCCCGGTGGTGTTCAAGGCCCACAGCGGTCACATGGCCACGGCTGAGCGGGTGGCTGACGCAATCATCCGCGCCGCCGAGAAAACCGGCATGCCGGCCGGCGTGTTCAACATGATCTACGGCGGGGGCGTCGGCGAGGCGCTGGTCAAGCATCCGGCAATTCAGGCTGTGGGCTTCACCGGTTCGCTCAAGGGCGGTCGGGCCTTGTGCGACATGGCCGCGGCCCGTGCGCAACCGATTCCGGTGTTCGCCGAGATGTCGAGCATCAACCCGGTGATCGTGTTGCCCCAGGCGTTGCAAGCGCGGGCCGGCACCGTCGCGCGCGACCTCACGGCGTCGGTGGTTCAGGGCTGCGGCCAGTTCTGCACCAATCCCGGTCTGGTGATCGGCATTCGCTCAGCGTCGTTCAGCGCCTTTGTGCAGCAAGTGGCCGGGTTGATGGGTGACCAGCCGGCGCAAACCATGCTCAATGCCGGAACCTTGAGCAGCTACGGCCAGGGCTTGCAAAAACTGCTCGTGCATCCGGGGATCGAGCATCTGGCCGGCAACCCGCAGCAGGGCAATCAGGCGCAGCCGCAATTGTTCAGGGCCGATGTCAGCCTGCTGCTCGATGGCGATGAAGTGTTGCAAGAGGAAGTGTTCGGTCCGACCACGGTGGTGGTTGAAGTGGCGGATCATGCGCAACTGTTGGCCGCCTTGAATGGCCTGCACGGCCAGTTGACCGCCACCGTCATTGGCGAGCCGGAAGACTTCGAACAGTTTGCCGGACTGACGGCGTTGCTTGAGCAGAAGGTCGGACGCATCCTGCTCAATGGCTATCCGACGGGCGTGGAAGTCTGCGATTCGATGGTCCACGGCGGGCCTTACCCGGCAACGTCCGATGCGCGCGGTACATCGGTGGGCACACTGGCCATCGATCGTTTCCTGCGCCCGGTGTGCTTCCAGAACTATCCGGACAATTTGCTGCCGGAGGCGCTGAAGAACGGCAATCCGCTACGTATCCAGCGACTGGTGGATGGGCAATCGTCCCGCGAGGCGCTGTAGCCGCTGACCACAATCCCTGTAGGAGCGAGCAGGCTCGCTCCTACAGGGGATGTGGTGCATGAGCTATCATTGGCGTTTTCCCATTCAAAGATTGACTGCCATGACTTCAGCAACCGACACCCTGCTCAACGTCCTCGAACACTGCGATATGGTGGAAATCGACGGCTTGCACGCGTTCGAATTCTCCCTCGACGAGGACGATAACCTGCACATTGAATGCATGGACGGTCGAAAGGCGCTGCACTGGGAGTTCACCCCGGCGCAGATCCAGACGGCGAGCTTCGATCCGACACTGCAAAGCTGGCTGATCATCGGTGATTCCGGCGAGCACCGTCTGGTGTGCATGACTGCATCCCGCGGTGACAACGATGACAGCGAAGATGCGAATGGCGATGCTTAAACTCTGGCCACTATTGATGGCCGGCAGCATCGGTGCCATAGGCGTCCAGGTCGCATCCGCCGATGACTATCAACTGCTGGTGGGCTCCTACACCGCCGGTCAAAGCCAGGGCATCTACCGCCTGGCTTTCGACAGCAGTACCGGGCAGATCAATACCAGCCCTTTGCAAGTGATCAAAAGCGAAAACCCTTCGTGGCTGACCCTGTCGAAGGATCAGCGACACCTGTTCGTGGTCAACGAAAACGGCCCGGGCCAGACCGATCTGGTAGGGCGCGTCAGCAGTTTCGCGATCGATCCCAAGACCCATGCGCTGAGCCTGATCAGCCAGGTACAAAGCCTGGGCAACGAGCCCACCCATTCCAGCCTCAGCACCGATGGCAGCCATCTGTTTGTCAGCAATTACTCGGTGGCCGAGGACCCGGGCGGCACCCTCGCGGTATTGCCGGTGGCGGTCGATGGCAAGCTCAAACCGGTGGTGCAGATGAGCAGCCACCCGGCGAGCCGGGTCAATCCCGAGCGCCAGGCCTCGGCCCACGTGCATTCGACGATCCCGTCGCCGGATGGCCAATACGTGTTCGCAAACGACCTGGGCGCCGACAAGGTGTTTGCCTATCGCTTCGACCCCAAGGCCAACCCCGAACTACCATTGACTCCGGCGACCCCGGCATTCGTGCAACTGCCGCCCGGTAGCGGACCGCGTCATCTGCTGTTCAGCGCCGATGGCAAACACGCCTGGCTGACCATGGAAATGAGCGCCCAGGTGGCGGTGTTCGATTACCACGACGGCCAACTCAAGCAGACGCAGATGGTCGATCTGGCTGCCGGGCAACCGGTCTCGGACAAGGCTGCAGCGGCGTTGCATGCCTCGGCTGACGGCAAGTTCCTCTACGTCAGCAACCGTGGCACGGCCAATCAACTGTTGGTGTTTGCCATCGATCCGGCGACCGGCCACCTCAGTGAGCTGCAACGTCGGGCGGTGGAGGGCGATCATCCGCGGGAATTCAGCCTCGATCCGAGCGGCAGATTCCTGTTGATCGCCAACCAGAAGAGCAACCAGATTGTCGTCGTCGAACGCGATGCCAAGACTGGTCTGCTGGGCAAGACCGTGCAAAAACTGCCGATGGACGCCCCGAGCGATCTCAGGTTTCTGCTGCGTCAATAAGCCGCAGGCCCCGGTTGATGGGGCCTGCCTGCTTTTATCAATGGCGCTGATATCTGGTACTGCTACAAAGCATTTCAAGGCACGGACCCTCGAGGGTTAAGTTTGCTTCACGGCCCCACCGGGCAAGCAAGCCAACTGAATCCGAGGAATACCGCCATGAACTTCAACATCTTCTCTGTCATCGCCGCTTCCGCCATTTCTGCCACCGTTGCGCTGCCAGCCAGTGCCAACGTTGAAATCAGCGACAAAAAAGCCCACACCCAGAGCTACACCCAGAAGTACCTGCAACAGAGCGCCAACTTCTACGCCGCGCTGGATCACAAAACCCAAGCCTGAGCGTTTACCCCTGCCTTTATGCAGGAGCGAAGTCACTGATGATCGAAGACACTTGTGTTGAAAACCCGAGTGTCGGAAACGATCAGAGTGATGTCGCTCCTGCATAACGCATTTGCGACAGTATCATTTTGCCATTAATGTCGCGCTTGATATCACATCGCCATACGTTTAAATTGACGCTGATTTTTTGACTCCTCCTCACGGCAAGGATCGGCAGCATGGTGACGCGTCTGGCATTGGTTCTTCTGTTTCTCTATTCCACCCCCATTTTGTCGGCAGCCGAGCCTGTTCCGGGTGAGCCGGATGCTGCGCGCGAGCGCTTGATCAGTTTTATTGAAGACTGAAATAGTCTGGCTTAATGATCAATGAAGTTGATGGTTACTATGGATAACCCTGAGTGGTTATCCAGGCTTTTTTGATCGATTCTGTGGGCATTGAAACATGCCTGCGGAGAACATCATGGCCAGCACAATTCTCACTTCTGCCAAACATGGCGCCTATGTGGCGATCGGTCTTTACCTGGCCATGGTGCTGGTTGTCAGCCTTTCAGCTCAGGCTGAACTCGCAGGGGTCGCCGGCGCATGAAAGGGCACAGACTTTGGGTCATTGCCTTCCTGGCGTTCATGACCAACGGATCCTCCCTGCTGGGGATCGGACAGGGCTCGGCAGGCTCGGTGGCACGGGCCATCGAAGCCAACCACAACATTGCCCGCAGCATCGAAAGCGCCAGTGCCCAGGGGATGTTGGCCGGCAATCCACCGATCAGGAATGAAGGCGTGGTTTTCGGGCCGTTCCAGGTCGATTGCTCGGCGATCGGGATGTGTGAGGTGTTGGCCTGAAGCCTGCTGTCGATGAGGGCTTTTGTGGCGAGGGGGCTTACTTGCGCATCACACCGGTAAACAAGTCCGACTCCAGAAACCGCTGCAACCAATCCTGCAAACGCCGATACGGTGTCTGCGCGAACCAGTCGCGGTCGACATGGGCGAACTGGCGCACGAAGGGCATCAAGGCCACATCGGCCAGGCTTGGATGGCTGGCCAGCAAGTAGTCGCGTCCCTCCAGCAACTCATCCAGCCTTTGCAGAAATACCTCGCCCTCGGCGCGATAAACCTCCATCGGCTGCTCGGGATAACGCTCGGCGTACTTGTAGCGATTCAAGTGCACCTTGAACACCTGATCGTTCTGTTCGATCAGCGGGGCGATTTGCGCCGCTGCCACAGGATCATCCTTGAGCAGCCAGTCTTGCGGATCGTTCTGGGCCAGGGCCCAGCGCATGATGTCGAGGCTTTCGTCGATCACCCGGCCATCGGTGCACAGCACCGGCACCGTGCCTTTTCCCGACAGCGCGAGCATTTCGGCGGGCTTGGCCTTCAGGCTGACTTCGACGATGTCCACGGCGACGCCCGAGTAGCGCAGGGCCATGCGTGCGCGCATGGCGTACGGGCAGCGGCGGAAGGAATACAGCGTGTTCATTTCACCTCCAGGGTGCTCAGGCCATTGCCCTGGCGACGGACCTGGATCTGCACCGGAATCCGTTCATGCATTTCCTGTACGTGGGAAATCACCGCGACCTTGCGGCCCTGGGCCTGCAAGCCGTCGAGGGCGTCCATGGCCAGTTGCAGGGATTCCGGATCGAGGCTGCCAAAACCTTCGTCGATGAACAGCGATTCGATTTTCAGCGTGCTCGACGCCATCGACGCCAGACCAAGGGCCAGTGCCAGCGACACCAGGAACGTCTCGCCACCGGACAGCGAATGCACCGAACGCAGTTCGTCGCCCATTTCGGTGTCCATCACCAGCAAGCCGAGCATGCTGCCGCCGCGCTTGAGGCGATAGCGGCGCACCAGTTGGCGCAATTGCACGTTGGCGTGATGCACCAGCAGGTCGAGGTTGTAGGCCTGGGCTATCTTGCGGAAGGTGTCGCCGGTGGCGGAGCCGATCAACGCATTCAAGCGTGCCCAGCGTTGATACTCGCTGTAAGCGTCGGCAATCTGCTGCGCCAGGGCCTGATTGGCGTTCTGCCGGCGCTGGTCCTCGGCCTGCTCGGCACGCAGTTCGGCGCAGTGTTGCTCGCTGGTGGCGGACAGGTTTTGCAGGTCGACCAGTGCGGCGGTCAGTTGCTCGGCGTCGAGGTTGCCGTTGTGTTGCGCTTGATGATCGAGCAGGCGCTTGTCGCGTTCCTGCACCAGGACGCTGGCTTGCTCGATGGCTTTTTCACTGTGTTGCAAGTGCTGGCGCAGTTCGCTGACCTGAGTGTCGTCAACCCGCAGAAGGTCTTCGAGGCCATCGTCATCCAGCTCGGGATGGCGGGCACGCCAGTCGCCGATCTTGCTGGCGAGTTCATGCGCTTCGCCTTCCAGTGCGTGCAAGCGCTCTTGCTGGGCCTTGAGCTCGGCGGCGATTTGTACTGATTGCGTAACGACGCTTTGCAGCGTCTGCGCGGTACTGGTTTCGGCGCTGCGCGCCTGTTCCACGGCCTGTTCCAGTTGCTGCTGCCAATGCTCGGCGCTGCTGTGTTCGCCGAGTAATTGCCCGAGCGTGTGCTGACTCGCCTGTTGCTGCTCGGCCAGCCCGGTGAACTGCTGTTCGGCGGCCTGCAATTGCTGCACGCGGCTCTGCTGGCGATCCTGTTCCTTCTCCAGGTTTTGCTGGCGCTGTTGCTGCTCGGCCAGTTCTTCCTTTTGTTGTTCCAGTTGCGCCAGGCGCTCGGCGATCTGCCGGTCGAGCTGCATGAAGGTCGCGGCCGGTTCGACGCGCAGCGCTTGCAGGGTTTCAGCTGGCAGCAGATTGGCGAATGCGTTGAGCTCTTCGTCCAGGCGCTGACGGTCGTTGCCCAGCTCGCGTTGCTGGTTGCCCAGGTGCTGGGTCGCTTGCTGGTGCGCGGTTTCGGCATGGCGCAGTTGCTGGGTCAGGCGTGCGGCATCCTGTTGCAGGGTGAGTAGCGCGCTCTGCCGTTGCTCGTCCTGGCTGATGCTCTGGTTGAGCTGGCTGTTTTGCTGGGTGAGCCAGGCGTCGCGTTTGACGGCGTCCTGATTCAGCAGTTGGGCAGCCAGCGGATGCGCTTCCAGACTTGGGGCGAGGGCTTGCTGTTGGGTCGCCAGATGCTCCTGCTGTTGCAGCAGTTCCTTTTGCTGGGCGATCAACCCGCCGACTTCGGCACGCAGGTCGGTGAGTTTTTCCTTGAGCAGGTCAACGGCCTTCTGGGCGTTGGCCTGTTCGCTTTCATCAAAACGGCCGAGGCTCTGCAGCAGGGCTTCAGGCTGATGATAGGGATGCTCGTTGCTGCCGCACACCGGACATGGCTGGTCATCCTGCAACTGCGCGCGCAGCTCTTCGACACTGGCACTGCGCGCCAGACGCTGGCGCTCCAGCAGTTCGCGGGTGACGTTGAGGGTCTGTTCGGCAACGCTCAGATCAGCCTTGGCCTTGACCCCGTCCTGGGTCAGGCGTTCACGTTCCTGCTGCGCGGTGAGCTGGCGTTGTTGCAGCTCGGCACCGCGTTTGTCCAGGTCCTGCTGGCTGGCCCACAGGCGCGCAAGGTCTTCGACGGCGCGCAGTTGCTTGCGGTTGTCCTGCAACAGGCTGCCCAAGATGCCGATCTGCTCGGCGACGGCATCCGGTTCGGCGCCGGCCTCCTTGAACAGCACCTCCAGTTGCTGCTTCTGTGCGCTGAGCGTTTGTTCGGCGCTCGTGGCGTTTTGCTCGAGGCTGGCCAGTTCGGCCTGGCCCTGATTCAACCGGTTACCGATCAACATCAACTGTTGCAGGCGATCGCGGTAGGCATTCCAGGCATCGCTCAACGGTGCCAGATGAGTGCTTTGCTCCAGCTCGGTGGCAATGCGCTGCAAGTCCCCGGCGCCACGGGTTTGCTGATCGAGTAAGGTCTGAATCGTGCTCTGGCCCTGGCCGCAGGCCTGCTCGGCATTTTGCTTTGCCTCGGCACTGAGGGCGGTGTCCTTGGCGAGGCGGGCGAGGGTGCTTTGCGCTTCGAAGGCCTGGCGCAGTAACGGCGCGCTGGCGGTTTGCCGTTGTTGCGCTTCGTTCAACGCGATCCGGGCGTCGCTAAGCTGTTGCTCGAGCTGCGTCTGACGCTCGCCGAGTTCGCCATGTTGCTGCGCATGCAAGGCAATGTGCGCCGCCAACGGCGTCAGCAGTCCGTCGACCTCGGCTTTACGGGCGAACTGGTGCCGTTGCGGGCCCAACTGTTCGAGGCGGGTGAGCCTCAAGCGCTCGCTGGTCAGGGCTTCCCAGTGAGTCTGGGCCGATAGCAGTTGTTCGCTGGCGGCCAGATGCTCGTCCTGCAAGCGACGCAGGTCCTTGAGCCAGGTGTCCTGCAGTTCAAGCTGCTTGAGTTGAGCCTGTCGGGCCTTGAGTTGCTGCTGAGCTTCGTTGAAACGCTGATCCAGTTCCGCGCGGGCTTCGGGCGCCAGCGGCGTCACGCCGCTGGCCTGATCCTGCAGCAGTTTGTGGGCCTCGCGGGCTTCCTTGGTCTTGTCGAAGGCCCGACGGCCGAGGCGGGTGTAGAGCGCGGTGTCGGTGAGTTTTTCCAGCAATTCGCTGCGGTCGTTGTCGTCGGCCTTGAGGAAGGCGCTGAACTCGCTTTGCGCCAACATCACCGCGCGGGTGAACTGTTCGAAATTCAGGCCCAGCGCGGCTTCGAGCTGAGTCTTGTAATCGCCTTTCTGGCTGGCGAGCAATTGATCCTGATCGATGTCACGCAAGCTCTGGCGGCTGGCCTGTAGCTTGCCGCCTGCCTTGTCCCGAGCGCGATTGGCTTCCCAGCGGGCGCGGTAACGGCGGCCGTCGACACCGACGAAATCCACTTCCGCATAGCCTTCACCCGTGCCGCGACGCAGCAGGGTTCGCGGGTCACCGGTACCGATCTCGCCGTCGGCGTCCGGCACCTTGGCGTCACGGCCGGTGTTGTTCAGGCGCGGTACAGCGCCAAACAGCGCCAGGCACAAGGCATCGAGCAAGGTGCTTTTGCCAGCGCCGGTGGGGCCGGTGATGGCGAACAGTCCGGCACTGGCCAGGGGTTCGGCGGTGAAGTCGATTTCAAACGGCCCGGCCAGGGAGGCGAGGTTTTTCAGGCGGATCGCGAGGATTTTCATGGCTGTTCGCTCTCCATCTGCACGTCCTGCAACAGCTCGGCGAAGTCCTTGAGGGTCTGCTCGTCGACCTCGCTGCCGTAGTTGTCCTGCCAGGCGCGGCTGAACAGTTCCTGAGGCGTGAGCTGGTCCAGTTCGATCAGCGTGCTGCCTTCGTCGGCACCGTCACGGCCGCCGTTGCCGGCGTACTCGGCGGCGATGCGCACCAGGCGCACGGCCTTGCCTTGCAGGGCGGTTTCCACTTGATTGCGCAGGTCGGGCTGCGGCTCGTCGAGGCGCGCCCGCACCTCCAGCCATGGCTGGCGCTGGATGTCGGCCAACAGGTCGATGTTCGGCAGGTCCGCCAGTTGCAACAGGATCTCGCTCAATGGCGCCGGGCCGATGCGTTGCAGGTTGACCGCGCGGGGGATCAGTTTCGGCTCGACGCTGAGCAGGGTCTCGCCGTCGAGCTTGATGTCGAGAATCTGGTGCTGATAGCTGATCTCGGAAAACGACAGCGGAATCGGCGAGCCGCTGTAGCGGATGCGCTCCTCGCCGTTGACCTTCTGCGGCTTGTGCAAGTGGCCGAGGGCTACGTAGCTGATGCTCGGCCCGAACAGGCTGGCGGGCAGGGCTTCGGCGTTGCCGATGATCAGGCTGCGCTCGGAGTCTTCCGACACCGAGCCGCCCGCCATGTGCGCGTGGCTGATGGCGATCAGTGCCTGACCCGGCTGGCGCTTGGCGTTGGCCGCTTCGATCAGCCACTCGTGAACCTGACCGATCCCACGCAAATAGTTGTCGCCCAAATGCGCGCCGGTGACCTCCGCCGGGCGCAGGAATGGCAGCGCCAGGCACCAGCCGGCGATTTCACCGCTGGCATCGGGCAAGGGCAGCAACAGGCGTTCGGCATCCAGTTGCCCGTCATCCAGCCACAACACACGACCGAGGGCATGGGTGCGCAAGCGCCGCATCAAAGGCGCGGGCAGTTCGATCCGTGAGCCGGAATCGTGGTTGCCGGCGATCATCACGATGGTCAGCAACGGCTGCTGTTCGTGGGCGCTGACGATGAAGTCGTAGAGGCGCTCCTGGGCTTTGACCGGCGGATTGACCGTGTCGAAGATGTCGCCGGCGATCAACAGCACATCCGGTTGATCCAGTTTCAGCTGGCGCAGCAGCCATTCGAGAAAACAGCCGTGTTCGAAATCGCGATCCTGGCCGTGCAGGTTCTGCCCGAGGTGCCAGTCGGAGGTGTGAAACAAGCGCAAGGCGGACTCCGCTACAAAATAGGTAATGGCCGCGGGAAAAATGAAGGCGGCGAAAGGGGAGAGAGTTTACTGACAAAAGACTGTGGTTGCAGAACACCTTTGAAAGGCCACAACGCTTTCAGTCGGTAGGAAAACTTGCGACCGCCTGTCCCTGCTGTCAGATCTGTCAGTAGTCGTACCAGCGAGCGGGGTATTTAATGGATTCGAGCATGGAGCCTTACGGTGCAATCGACAGGATGTGCCTTTCAACAGAAGGGAGGCGAGGTAGGTCGTGCGGTGCCTGAAGTGGTTAGGGCGTTACATGTGATTCGAAGATTATCGAAGCTACCTTAATGGAGAAACACTATGTCACAGGATCGCCCGAACGCTATCAGTAGAAGTAACAGTCCGAAACATGGCCACGTTTTTTCCCCCTCTTCACGGGCTCATTTCGAATGGCTTGCGGGGCGACTGGACGAAGGGGCCTTGAATCAACGCGAGTCCGGAAAATTTTTTCCGCTCACCTCCGGCGGAGTGGTAGATGCTTTTGCAAAAGATGATGTAGCCAACGTCCCACCACCTCCGGATGGAAAAATTGCCAGTGCGGATCAACTGACCGGCGCATTACTGGATGAACCAGGAAGTCACTGGCAAAAACATGATGTGAGAGGTGGCGAAACGCTGGATATTTCCTGGCATTTCAGCGCGAAGCACGCTACTCGGCGCTGGAACTATTTCATGACGAAGGCAGATTGGGATCCTGACGAGGTCTTGTCGCGCAGCCAGTTTGAAGACGTACCGTTTTACACAGCGCAAATCAACCTGCAACCACATTGGGCCCATGGCGAGCAAATGTTGCCCACTTCACCCACCACGCATGCCGTCCCACTACCGAAACGGGATGGGTACCAGGTCTGTCTGGCGGTTTGGGAAGTTGCCAACACTTCGATGGCTTTTTACCAAGTGATTGATCTGAATTTTCTGCCACCGGATGGCGGGGGTGAACTTCCCGATACACCGACCGGACTGGCCGCAGTCAAGGTCACTGACAAGCAGGTACTGTTGCAATGGAATGCCGCAACCGGCCCGTTTCCGATCGCTTCCTACCGCATTTTGCGTAACGGAAGCTTTTTGGTTGATGTAGACGCTCCGAATCTTGCTTTTGCAGATAACGGCGTGGCGCCTGAAACCCAGTACAACTATGCCATCAGCGCAGTCGATGATAACGGCAATGTCTCGGCGTCGAGCCGGCCAATTCAAGTGCACACCTTGCCAGAAGGTGGAGAGGGACCTACCGCACCGACGAACCTGCACAGCATGAGCCAGACTGCGCAAAGCGTCAGCCTGATGTGGGGTGCCTCCACCGGCAGTGCGCCAATAATGGATTACCTGATCGAACGGGACGGCATTCACATCAAATCCGTGAGCGCCGCTCAGACCTCTTTTGACGACTCTGACCTCTCACCCGACACCCAATACCGTTACGCGGTGAAAGCCCGCGACCTGAACAACAAGCTTTCGTTGTCCAGTAACGTCCTGAGCGTCAGAACCCTGGGTGGCGGGGGCGAGTATCCGGCGTGGAAGCTGGGTACTGTGTATGCAAAAAATGACGTGGTGCGCCACGGCGGACAGAACTGGTCCTGCATTCAGGCACATACGGCACACGTAGAGGAGTGGGCGCCTGGAGAGGGCGACAATGTGCTTTGGAAAGTACACACCTGATCTGTAGGCAGATTCAATGTAAATGGCTGGAGAGCCTTAAAAGATCGCAGCCTGCGGCAGCTCCCCGCAGGCTGCGATCTTTTTTTACTTCGGATAAAGGGGCGGCAACCCACTGTCACCAACCGGGTCCTGCACCCGTTCGGCCATCGGGATTGCCTTGATCGCCCGCCACAACTCGTCACCTTGCCAGTACTGGCCGGTTTCGCTGTACAGCGCGCCGTTCAGGCCGTCGAGGGCGTTGGACAGCGGCACGAAGCGGGCGGCCATGTCGGCCAGGGTTTCCGGCTGTTGCCGGGCCCAGGCGTCGAGGGCCTGGCGGGTGGCGTGGGAGTCGTTGGCCTGGCAGGCGCGCTTGAGGTCGTCGAGTACGGTGCGCGGGCTCGGGCCGGTTTGAGCGGCGCGCGCCACCGCCGGTTGCCAGCGGCCACGCCACCAGAGGCCGAAGCCGAGCAGGGTGGTGCAGGCCAGAATCAAGGTGCTGAGCTTCCAGCGCCAGAGCGTTTCGCTGTCGGCGCTGGCATCGACCGGTGAGGCGCTGGCCGGGGTGTCGACCACCAGGCTCGGATTGGCCGCCACGTGCAAGGTGCGCGCGGGCAGGCTGCTGTGTTCCAGATGGTCTTCGAAGGTGTTCCACCAGACCACATCGACAGTGGGCAGCTCGATGGCGCCGGTCCTTGTCGGCACCAGGGCCTCGCGGTCTTCACGGCTGCCGACCAGGCCGCGTTCGCTGTTCTGGTTGCCGAGCACCGGTTGATCCGGATAGCGGCGCAAGCCGCCGACATCGGTGCCGGGCAGCGGTGGCAGTTGGGTGCTGGACAAGCCTTCGGCCTCCACCGTCAGGCTGCGGGTCAGTGAATCGCCGACCTGGGTGTGATCCGGCTCCGGGTTCCAGCTCTCGCTCAGGCTCAGGCTGCGTGCGGGCAGCCAGGGTGCGTCGGCCGGATAGGTGATGGGTTTGGCCTTGACCGTCAACAGCAATTCGCTCGAGGTGACGGGCATCAGCTTGCCGGATTTCGGCCCTTGGGTGGCGTCCTGTGTCGGTTGCGCATCGACCAGCGCGGCGTTGAAGACCTGCGCCGGAATAATCAGTTCGCCGCTGTGTTGCGGGTAGATCGCATAGCGCATTTCGATCACGCCGTGGCGCTGACCATCGATGTCTTTTTCGTAGGTGCGTGAGTCGCCCAATTGTTCGATACGTGCGTCAGGTATCTGCAAGGGTGGCAGGCTGCTGTCGTCGTACAGCGACACCGAATGGTAGATACGCAGGGTCAGGACCGCCTGGGCCTGTACGTACACACTGGTTTGATCGAGGCTGGCATCGATGAACACCGGGGCCCGTTTGTTCGGGTTGTCCGGTGTCTCGCTCTCGACCACTTGCAGGGCGATCGGCTGGCTCTGCAGTTCGCCCAGTTGCAGTGCCGGAATCACCACGCTGCCGTTTTGCCGGGGCAGGAGGGTGACGATCCACCGCGTGGCAGCCTGGTTTTCGCCGCTTAGGGTGTTCAACTGGTTGACCTGGCGTGTGCCGCGCACTTCGAACAACGGCTCCAGCGGTGTCAGGTCGGGTTTGCCGAACTGAGTGACATCGGTGGATTCCAGGGTCAGCTCGACCGTCTCGCCTGAGCTGAGGCGACTGCGGTCCACACTGGCGACCAGCTCTGCTGCCTGCGCCTGGGCGGTGCAGAACAACAGGCCATGCAACAGCGCGAGCAATAAAACGGTGAAGCGGGTCATCGAGTTTCTTCCTGATCCTGATGTTGTTGCTGTTCGTACCAGAATTTGCGCCTGAGCAGTTCACCAGGGTCATCCGGAATCTGCCGCAGCCACTGCTCCAGTGCCTGGCGCTGTTCACCTTCGATGCCGTCGGTGGCCGGGCGCAAGGGTGGTGTGGTGTGTTGTTCGTCACCCAGTTCGCTGCCTGGTACTTCGTTGGTCCCCGGTTTCGGCGGTGTGGTGGGCGGTTGTTGCTCACCCGGGCTGGGCGGTTGCCCATCTTCGCTGATCGAGGGTTGGGCAGCAGCACCGGGCGGTGGTTCCTGCGATTCGGCTTCGGGCCGGGCGTTGCTGGCTGCGTCTGGCTCAGGAGCGGGTGGAGTGTTTTTCTCCTTGAGCAGACGTTCCACCAGCGCCTTGTTGGTCAGTGCCGGACGCAAATCAGGTTGACGTTCCAGTGCCTGTTCATAAGCGTCCAGGGCGGCCTCCAGCTCACCACTTTTGGCCAGGGCGTTGCCCCGATTGTAGTGGGCATGGGCATCGTTGCCTTCAGCGAACCGCTCGGCGGCGCCGGCGTAGTCTCCGGCTTCATAGAGCGCCACGCCTTGCCACTGATGGTCTTCGAAGCGCCGGGCGGCCTCGGCCGGACGCTTGTGCTTGATCAATTGCACGCCTTGTTGATCAGGACGCAGCCACAGGTCAGCGAAGTCGAAGGCATAGCTGGGTTGCGGTAGCGCGAATAGCAGCGGTAGACACAGCAACCAACCACGACGTCCTGCGCAGGCCGCGAGCAGCAACAGTGGCAGCAGCAGCCAGTAACCCTGGTCGGCCCAGGTATCGAGGCGCAAGGTCTGACCGTCGTTGCGCAAATTGCGTGGACCGTCGAGCAGGCCAAGGGCGTGCAGGTCGCTATCGTCCAGGCGCGCCTGGCGATAGCGCCCATCCAGGTCGTTGGCAAAACCTTTCAGGCCGGGCTCGTCGAGGCGCGGCACGAGAATGGCGCCTTGTTCATCCTTGAGGAAGCTGCCGTCCTCCTGGGTGATCGGCGAGCCTTCGGCGGTGCCGATGCCGAGCATCAGGAACTGAGTCGATTTGCTGTTCAGCGCGCGACGGATGCCCAGCCGCTCTGGTTCGGTCAGGGACGAACCAATCAGCAGGATCCGGCCGTCGCCCAAAGCCGCCTGTTCGAGCAGCGCCAGGGCCTTGAGCACCGCAAGATCGGCGCGATGACCGGGTTCAGGCATCAACGACGGTTTCAGTGCATCCAACAGGTTGCGGCTGGTGGAAAGATCATCTGACAGCGGTACCAGCGTGTGGGCACTGCCGGCGTAGACGACGATGGCGGTTTGCGCGTCGCTGCGGATCTGCAGCAGGTCAAGCAGCTTGCGTCGTGCCTGTTCGAGTCGGTTGGGCGTGACGTCGGTGGCGAGCATTTCCGGGGTCAGTTCAAGAACCACCACCAACGGGTCCGCGGGTTTCTGGCTGGTTTGCTCGACGCGTTCCCAACCCGGGCCCAACAGCGCGAGCACGGTCAACAGCCACGCCACGCCGAGCGCGACCCAGGGCAGTTTACTGTCGCGACCACTGCCACCGCTGAGCAGTGTCGAGTGAAAGGCCGGCGGCAGGATCATCTGCCAGCGCCCGGCGCGCTTCTTGCGGTGCCAGAGTTGCCAGAGCAACCAGCCAAGCACCGGCAGCAACAGTAACCACCAGGGCCGGAACCAGTAGGGCCACAGCGCACTCATCGGCGCCTCCGCAGACGCAGGCGTTTAAGACGCTGGCGCCAGTCGGACAGCAATTGCGTTTGCAAATACAGATCCTTGGTAAACAGGCGTTGCAACGGGTTGTCCGGCCAGAGTACGGGAACCACCAGCAGTATGCTCAAGCACAGCGCCAAGGCGAGCGGCCAGTGATACAACGCTTGAGTCGGGCGGGCCTGGGTAGGTTGTTGGGCCACGGGCACCAGCTGGTCAAGGGTGTCCTTGATCGATTGCAGTTCCTTGCCATCGTGGGCGCGGAAATACTGGCCGCCGGTGGCTTCGGCAATGGCTTTCAGGGACGGCTCGTCGAGGTCCAGGCTCGGATTGACACCGAGGAACCCCACGGAGCCACTTTGTTCCGGATCGGCACCGATGCCGATCGGGTAGATTTTCACACCTTCTTGGGCCGCCAGTCGGGCGGCGGTGAGCGGATCGATTTCACCGCCATTGTTGGCGCCGTCGGTGACCAGTATCAGCACGCGGCTTGTTGCCGGACGCAAACGCAGGCGTTTGAGGGCCAGACCGATAGCATCGCCGATGGCGGTGTTTTTGCCGGCAATGCCGATGCGCGCGTCGTCGAGCCAGGCGCGTACGGTGTGGCGGTCGAAGGTCAGCGGTGCCTGCAGGTAGGCCCGGCTGCCAAACAGGATCAGGCCGACGCGGTCACCTTCGCGACTTTCGAGGAAGTCGCCGAGCAGGTGCTGGACCAACGACAGTCGACTCACATCTTCGTCCTGCCACTGCATGTCAGGGAAATCCATGGAGCCGGAAACGTCCACCGCGACCAGCAGATCGCGACCGCTGGCGGCGATCGGCAAGGGTTCGCCGAGCCACTGCGGGCGCGCCGCCGCGACCAGCAGTAACAGCCACAGCAAAATGAACGGCGTCTGTTGGCGCCATGCCGGCAGGTTGGCCCGGGCGCGACGCCCGGCGAGGCCTTCGAGATCGCTCAGGAAGCTGACCTTGAGTGCCGGTTCGCCACTGTCGGCCACCGGCAATACGATGCGCATCAGCCACGGCAGCGGCAGAAGGGCAAAAATCCACGGCCAGGCAAATTCAAACATGCTTGCGAATCCATGTGTCGACGGCCTGGGTCAGGCCGGCGATCGCCTTGTCGTCGAGCTTGCATTCGGGTTTGTAGGCGCCTTCCACAAGCACCATCCAGCGAGTCAGCCCGGCCGCCGGGCAGCGGTTGTCGAGGAACGCCAGCCATTTGCGGCCGTTGAGGGTGTGGCTCTGGCTGTAGGGGTAATGGTTGCGGCACAGGCGTTTGAGCAAACCGTTGAGTTGCTGCAGCCAGGCACCGGCCGGTGCTCCGTCATACGGCTTGGGCATCAGCGCCAGTTCGGCCAGTGCAGCCAGGCGAACCGGGTCCAGCGGCTGTTCGGCGCGCACCACGGGGCGTTTACGAGGAATGAAATGCCGTAGCTTCCACAGCCCGAAACCGGCTAGCGGCAGCACTAACAGCAGTAACCACCAGCCCGGCGCAGGCGGCCAAAAGTCGATCGGCGGGGGAGAAATCAGCGGTTGCAGTTGTTCCAGTCCGCTCATCGACCTTTCCCCGGCTTTTGTGGGTTCAGGTACTCGCGCAGTTGTTCGACCATTTCGCTCTGGGTACTCAGGGGCATCAGCAAGACGCGCAGCTTCTGCGCGAGCAGCTCCCAGCGAGCGATGCGCGCTTCGGCCTGGGCCCGGTAAGTCTGGCGCAGGTCGAAATTCAGCGTATCGAGTTCCAGTTGCGCTCCGCGCTCGGCGAAACGCAAAAGTCCCGCGGCGGGCAGGGCATGATCCAGCGGGTCGGACACCGGCAGCAGCAACAGGTCGCAATGACGCGATAACAGGCTCAGCTGTTGCTCGGCGCTTTCCGATAGCGCGCGTTCATCGCAAATCACAATGACAAGGCTGCCCGGGCGGGACACTTCCCGGGCGCGGCGCAGGGCGATACCAAAGGCATCACGGTCCGGCTCGCTTTCGCTGTTCAGCGACTGATTGACCCGCACCAGCCGGTTGAGCAGTTGCAGCAGACTTTGCTTGCTGCGCCGAGGCTTGATTTCGTAGTGCTGATTGTCGCCATAGACCAGCCCGCCGACCCGGTCGTTATGCCCCAGGGCTGCCCAACCGATGAGGCTCGCGGCTTGTGCGGCGAGCACTGACTTGAACATCAGGCCCGAGCCAAAAAACAGACGACGGCTTTGCTCGACCATGATGAAAATCGGCCGCTCACGTTCTTCGTGGAACAGCTTGGTGTGAGGCTCCTGGGTGCGTGCGGTCACGCGCCAGTCAATGGTGCGCACATCGTCGCCGGCCTGATAGACCCGCACTTGATCGAAGTCGACGCCACGGCCGCGCAATTTGGAATGGTGCAGGCCGATCAGCGGGCTGCGTTGGCTCGGCGTGGAAAACAGCTGCACTTCGCGCACGCGATGGCGCATCTCGATCAGGTCGGCGAGGCTGACACGGATGCCCGGCTCGGGCGGCAGGCTGGCGTTCATCGGGGTCAAGCGACGGCTACGACGTCGAGAATCCGCTGGACCACCCGGTCTTGGTCGATGCCAGCGGCTTCAGCTTCAAAGGAAAGGATGATGCGATGGCGCAGCACGTCGAACAGCACGGCCTGGATATCTTCCGGGCTGACGAAGTCGCGCCCGGCCAGCCAGGCGTGGGCGCGGGCGCAGCGGTCCAGGGCAATCGAACCGCGCGGGCTGGCGCCGTAGGCGATCCACTCGGCCATTTCCGGATCGAACTTGGCCGGGGTGCGGGTGGCGATGACCAACTGCACCAGGTATTCCTCCACGGCGTCGGCCATGTACAAGCCGAGGATTTCCTTGCGCGCGGCGAAGATCGTCTGCTGGGTAACCCGCCGCTCAGGCTTGGCTTCGCCGTTCAGGGCTTCACCACGGGCCTGTTGCAGGATCTTGCGTTCAACCGTCGCGTCCGGGAAACCGATCTTCACGTGCATCAGGAAGCGGTCGAGCTGGGCTTCGGGCAGCGGGTAGGTGCCTTCCTGCTCGATAGGGTTCTGCGTGGCCATCACCAGGAACAGTGGCGACAGCTCATAGGTGCTGCGCCCGACACTGACTTGCCGCTCGCCCATGGCTTCGAGCAACGCCGACTGGACCTTGGCCGGGGCACGGTTGATTTCGTCCGCCAATACCAGGTTGTGGAAGATCGGGCCTTGCTGGAACACGAAGCTGCCGGTTTCCGGGCGGTAGATTTCCGTACCGGTAATGTCGGCTGGCAACAGGTCAGGGGTGAACTGGATGCGGTGGAACTGAGCTTCGATGCCTTCGGCGAGTTCTTTGATGGCCTTGGTCTTGGCCAGGCCAGGGGCGCCCTCGACCAGCATGTGGCCGTCAGCGAGCAGGGCGATGAGCAAGCGCTCGATGAGTTTTTCCTGGCCGAGAATCTGCGTTGAAAGAAAGGTTCGCAGCGCGAGCAGCGCTTCACGATGTTCCATCGATGACTGTTCCTGCAAAAGGGTGGCCGAGGACGTTCGAAATACGCCAGGGCTGGGGGCGTTACTTTAATCCATCGCGGGGGGCGGCGACTAACGGCATTTTGCGCAAAGTGCGGGAAATGATTGGGGTAATTGCTGGATTTTTGTAGCAGGGGAGTGATTGGGTGGCTGTGCCGGCCCCATCGCGAGCAGGCTCACTCCTACATTGACGGTGTACGACGATCAATTGCAGGAGTGAGCCTGCTCGCGATGAGGGCAGATCAAACACCTCAAATCTGGCTGATATAGGTTCCAGTCCCCTTCAGTATGTTCTGCAAGGTTTCTTCCACTTCGGCCAGGTCCGTCATATCAGCATCAAAGGTGATCTCAAGCACATCATCCCCATTAAGCGCATCTGCGTCCGCCGCCGCAATTTCTATCTTCACCAGGGAAGGGCTGAGCGTGACTTTCACGCCATCAAGGGTCGAAGGCTCACCGTCCAGAGTGATTTCCAGCTCGTCTTCGTCCGGGTAGCGGCTCATCAGGAACATTTCGCCCTGGTCGCTGTGGCAGCAGAGCATGGCCATGTTGTCTTCTTCGTCGTCGCAAGGGTTGACGATCAAGAGGGCGGTATTCATTTTCATGGGAAATTCCTGGCCCGGCGGGCGTGGTAAACGCAACAAAGGGCGATTCTGCCAGCCCGCGCACATTTCTGCTCGTCCACGTGTGAATGGCCGGGTTGCGAACGGCCAGAGTGTTGCTGGTCATTTCTGGTACGCATGTCCCGTAAAACCGGACAAATAACCGTCATTTTTCTGTGCGAATGCTAGTGTTGTTCGATGCGCGTGCCTTGAGCTGCGTACCGATGACCGAATATGTCGCAGCACCGCAAGCATGGGCCTTGCCGCACTCGTTAAGCTGCGCAACGGATGAGCACCCGTAAAGACATTGCGCTGCACCCGGCCCAGTCGTTTTTGCAGATGCCCATTCACGGAAGGTGAATGTGACTTGAGTGTCTCGTCCAGCTTCACCCACCTGTCACCCTGTTTCCTCTGCCCGAGAATCAGGAACAGGGTGACGGGTAGCCCCGAACAGGGGTTTTGCACGCGACGCTTCCATCAATAACAAGCCCAAGCGGAGTACCACAGATGGCGTTCTTCACCGCAGCCAGCAAAGCCGACTTCCAGCACCAACTGCAAGCGGCACTGGCGCAGCACATCAGTGAACAGGCACTGCCACAAGTGGCGCTGTTCGCTGAACAATTCTTCGGCATCATTTCCCTTGACGAGCTGACGCAGCGTCGGTTGTCCGACCTTGCTGGCTGCACCCTTTCTGCGTGGCGCCTGCTTGAGCGCTTCGATCACGCGCAGCCGCAAGTGCGCGTCTACAACCCCGATTACGAACGCCACGGCTGGCAGTCGACCCACACCGCGGTCGAAGTGCTGCACCACGACCTGCCATTCCTGGTGGACTCGGTGCGTACCGAACTGAACCGCCGCGGTTACAGCATCCATACCCTGCAAACCACCGTGCTCAGCGTGCGTCGTGGCAGCAAGGGCGAGTTGCTGGAAATCCTGCCTAAAGGCACCCAGGGCGACGACATTCAGCAAGAGTCGCTGATGTACCTGGAAATCGACCGCTGCGCCAACACTGCCGAGCTCAATGTCCTGAGCAAAGAGCTGGAGCAGGTGCTCGGTGAAGTCCGCGTTGCCGTTGGCGATTTCGAGCCGATGAAGGCCAAGGTCCAGGACATCCTGACCAAGCTGGACAACAGCCAGTTCGCCGTCGATGCCGACGAAAAGAACGAAATCAAGAGCTTTCTGGAATGGCTGGTGGGCAACCACTTCACCTTCCTCGGCTACGAAGAGTTCGTGGTCAGCGATGAAGCCGATGGCGGCCACATCGTCTACGACAATGACTCCTTCCTTGGCCTGACCAAGCTGCTGCGCGCCGGCCTGACCTACGATGACCTGCGCATCGAAGACTACGCCGTGAACTACCTGCGCGAACCGACCCTGCTGACGTTCGCCAAGGCCGCGCACCCAAGCCGTGTGCACCGTCCGGCTTACCCGGACTACGTGTCGATCCGCGAAATCGACGCCAATGGCAAGGTCATCAAGGAATGCCGTTTCATGGGCCTGTACACCTCGTCGGTGTATGGCGAGAGCGTGCGGGTGATCCCGTACATCCGCCGCAAGGTCGAGGAAATCGAACACCGCTCCGGCTTCCAGGCCAAGGCTCACTTGGGCAAGGAACTGGCGCAGGTGCTCGAAGTGCTGCCGCGCGACGACCTGTTCCAGACCCCGGTGGACGAGCTGTTCAGCACCGTGATGTCGATCGTGCAGATCCAGGAACGCAACAAGATTCGCGTGTTCCTGCGCAAAGACCCGTACGGCCGTTTCTGCTACTGCCTGGCCTACGTGCCGCGTGACATCTATTCCACCGAAGTGCGCCAGAAGATCCAGCAAGTGCTGATGGATCGCCTGAAAGCCACTGACTGCGAGTTCTGGACCTTCTTCTCCGAGTCCGTGCTGGCCCGCGTGCAGTTGATCCTGCGCGTCGACCCGAAAAACCGCCTCGACATCGACCCGCTGCTGCTGGAAAAAGAAGTGGTGCAGGCCTGCCGCAGCTGGCAGGACGACTACGCCGCCCTGACCGTCGAAAGCTTCGGCGAAGCCCACGGCACCAACGTGCTGGCCGACTTCCCGAAAGGCTTCCCGGCCGGCTACCGCGAGCGTTTCGCAGCCCACTCGGCTGTGGTCGACATGCAGCACCTGCTGAGCCTGAGCGAAAAAAATCCGCTGGTGATGAGCTTCTACCAGCCGCTGGGCCAGGTGTCCGGCCAGCGCGAACTGCATTGCAAGCTGTATCACGCCGATACCCCGCTGGCGCTGTCCGACGTTTTGCCAATCCTGGAAAACCTCGGTCTGCGCGTGCTGGGTGAGTTCCCGTACCGCCTGCGCCACAACAGTGGTCGCGAGTTCTGGATTCACGATTTCGCGTTCACTGCCGCCGAAGGCCTGGAACTCGACATCCAGCAGCTTAACGACACGCTGCAGGACGCATTCGTCCACATCGTGCGTGGCGATGCCGAGAACGATGGGTTCAACCGTCTGGTACTGACCGCCGGCCTGCCATGGCGCGACGTGGCGCTGCTGCGTGCCTACGCCCGCTACATGAAGCAGATCCGTCTGGGCTTCGACCTGGGCTATATCGCCAGCACCCTGAACAACCACACCGACATCGCCCGCGAGTTGACCCGGTTGTTCAAGACCCGTTTCTACCTGGCACGCAAGCTGGCCAGCGACGATCTGGACGACAAGCAGCAACGCCTGGAACACGCCATTCTCAGCGCGCTGGACGACGTTCAGGTACTGAACGAAGACCGCATCCTGCGTCGCTACCTGGACCTGATCAAGGCCACCCTGCGCACCAACTTCTACCAGACCGATGCCAACGGCCATAACAAGTCGTACTTCAGCTTCAAGTTCAACCCACACTTGATTCCCGAGCTGCCCAAGCCGGTACCGAAGTTCGAAATCTTCGTCTACTCGCCGCGCGTCGAAGGCGTGCACCTGCGCTTCGGCAACGTGGCTCGTGGCGGCCTGCGCTGGTCCGACCGTGAAGAAGACTTCCGTACCGAAGTCCTGGGCCTGGTAAAAGCCCAGCAAGTGAAGAACTCGGTGATCGTACCGGTGGGTGCGAAGGGCGGCTTCCTGCCGCGTCGCCTGCCACTGGGCGGCAGCCGTGACGAGATCGCGGCCGAGGGCATCGCCTGCTACCGCATCTTCATTTCCGGCCTGCTGGACATCACCGACAACCTGAAGGACGGCGCCCTGGTGCCGCCGGCCAACGTCGTGCGTCATGACGACGATGACCCGTACCTGGTAGTGGCTGCGGACAAGGGCACTGCGACCTTCTCCGACATCGCCAACGGCATTGCCATCGACTACGGCTTCTGGCTGGGTGACGCGTTTGCGTCCGGTGGTTCGGCCGGTTACGACCACAAGAAGATGGGCATCACCGCCAAGGGCGCGTGGGTCGGCGTACAGCGCCACTTCCGCGAGCGCGGCATCAATGTCCAGGAAGACAGCATCACTGTGGTGGGCGTCGGCGACATGGCCGGTGACGTGTTCGGTAACGGCTTGCTGATGTCCGACAAGCTGCAACTGGTCGCAGCGTTCAACCACCTGCACATCTTCATCGACCCGAACCCGGAGACGGCATCGAGCTTCGCCGAGCGTCAGCGCCTGTTCGACCTGCCGCGTTCGGCCTGGTCGGACTACGACACGAGCATCATGTCTGAAGGCGGCGGCATCTTCTCGCGCAGCGCGAAAAGCATCGCGATTTCCCCGCAGATGCAAGAGCGCTTCGATATCCAGGCCGACAAGCTGACCCCGACCGAACTGCTGAACGCCTTGCTCAAGGCTCCGGTGGATCTGCTGTGGAACGGTGGTATCGGTACTTACGTCAAAGCCAGCAGTGAAAGCCACGCCGATGTCGGCGACAAGGCTAACGATGCACTGCGCGTGAACGGCAACGAACTGCGCTGCAAAGTCGTGGGCGAGGGCGGTAACCTGGGCATGACCCAACTGGGTCGCGTCGAGTTCGGCCTCAATGGCGGCGGATCCAACACCGACTTCATCGACAACGCCGGTGGCGTGGACTGCTCCGACCACGAAGTGAACATCAAGATCCTGCTGAACGAAGTGGTTCAGGCCGGCGACATGACCGACAAGCAACGTAACCAGTTGCTGGCGAGCATGACCGACGAAGTCGGTGGTCTGGTGCTGGGCAACAACTACAAGCAGACTCAGGCCCTGTCCCTGGCAGCCCGTCGCGCCTTGCCGCGGATTGCCGAATACAAGCGCCTGATGAACGACCTGGAAGGCCGTGGCAAGCTGGATCGCGCCATCGAGTTCCTGCCGGCCGAAGATGCTATCAACGAGCGCATCGCGGCAGGCCATGGCCTGACCCGTGCCGAGCTGTCGGTGCTGATCTCGTACAGCAAGATCGACCTCAAGGAGCAGCTGCTGGGCTCCCTGGTGCCGGACGACGACTACCTGACCCGCGACATGGAAACCGCTTTCCCGCCAACCCTGGTGAGCAAGTTCTCCGCGGCGATGCGTCGTCACCGTCTGAAGCGCGAAATCGTCAGCACCCAGATCGCCAACGACCTGGTCAACCACATGGGCATCACATTCGTTCAGCGACTCAAAGAGTCGACCGGCATGAGCCCGGCGAACGTGGCCGGCGCCTACGTGATCGTGCGCGACATTTTCCACCTCCCGCACTGGTTCCGTCAGATCGAGAACCTGGACTACCAGGTCTCCGCCGACGTGCAACTGGAGCTGATGGACGAGCTGATGCGTCTGGGCCGCCGCGCCACGCGCTGGTTCCTGCGTGCCCGTCGCAACGAGCAGAACGCTGCACGTGACGTCGCGCACTTCGGTCCGCACCTGAAGGAGTTGGGTCTGAAGCTCGACGAGCTGCTCAGTGGCGAGATCCGTGAAAACTGGCAGAGCCGTTATCAGGCTTACGTCGAAGCCGGTGTTCCGGAGCTTCTGGCGCGTATGGTGGCTGGCACCTCGCACCTGTATACCCTGCTGCCGATCATCGAGGCTTCCGACGTGACTGGCCAGGACCCGGCAGAGGTGGCCAAGRCCTACTTCGCCGTGGGCAGCGCGCTGGACATCACCTGGTACATCCAACAGATCAGCGCTCTGCCGGTTGAAAACAACTGGCAGGCCCTGGCCCGTGAAGCGTTCCGCGATGACGTCGACTGGCAGCAACGTGCGATCACCATCTCGGTCCTGCAACAGGGCGATGGTACCCGGGACGTGGAAACACGCCTGGCGCTGTGGATGGATCAGCACGAGAGCATGATCGAACGCTGGCGCGTCATGCTGGTGGAAATCCGTGCTGCCAGCGGCACCGACTACGCCATGTACGCGGTGGCCAACCGCGAACTGCTGGACCTGGCGTTGAGCGGTCAAGCGGTAGTGCCTGCCGCTGTCGCCGCCGAGCTGGAACCGGCTGCCTGATCAGGCGTTGAATGAAAAAGCCCCGCATCGAAAGATGCGGGGTTTTTCGCGGGCAAGCCCGCTCCCACAGGTTTTGTGAACACCGAAGAACCTTGTAGGAGCGGGCTTGCCCGCGATGGGGGACTAAGGATCAACTAATTACTGGAAGACTGAAGAATTTTCAGTGCTCATCGAGACATTACTTGTCGGGCTGGTCAGTAAATTACTGAGCGACTGATCAAATTTTTGCAGGGCCCTTACTTGCACGTTCTGTTGTTGATTAATATCCGCAACTATCTCTTCACTGCGCTTATAGTCGGCCCACACCGGGCTGAGTGCTTTCGCGTCATGGCCTTGTGCAGTACCGATGTAGTTGAAGTTCTTGTCATAAAAGTCCGCACGGACATCCGCCTGGATATCCGAACTGCGGGAGGTCATCAGTTGACTGCGGGTGTCAATCACTGCCATTACATCCGGTTTCGCTGCCCTGAGGCTCTGAATGTCCGGGTATACGATAACCGAGCCAAATTGCCGCTGCAGGGAGGCCTTGACCCAATCCACCGCCTGGTCTGGCCTGGAGGTGGCTACGTAGGCGTCATGAATCGGCTGCACCAGCAGGCTCTGGCCGAAACCGGTGCCGGCGTTGGCTTGATAATCCCGAAGGTAGGCACGATTGGTCTGAGTGGATTGGCTGTAGATAACGCCCAACGAAACTTGGCTACCGTTGGTAATGCTGGTGGCACCGCTGCGGCCCACCGGTTCGGTGAAGATACCGTTCAGCGAAGAGATCGCCGTGGGCGCGGTGGGGATCGAGCAGCCGGTTAAAACAACAGCCATGGTCAACGTACTGGCAAGCGCAAGTTTCATGGTGTTTCTCCAGTGAAACAACTTCAGTCGAAAGTTAAAGTTGCCGGCGTGGTACCGGCGGTGACTCAAGACTAAACCCTGAATGATTTATTTAAATAGCCAATACCTGCACTTGTCCGGTGGCCAATAGTTTTGTTTGGTTTAAAAGTTTTCGGTTAATTGCGTGAGGAAATTAAAAGGCCCGAATCCGTGATTCGAGCCTTTTTATTTATAGCTGTACGTTCAGCCATCAGTGTTCCAATGGGATCAACACTTTCTCGTCCGGGGCCAAAACCATGAATACCAGCAACTTGGCAGGCTTGGTTGCGCTGGCGTTTTTCGACACCAGGTGTTCCGACCCCGCTGGCTCATACCAGAACTCACCGGCCTTGTAGGTTTTCGCCGGCTCGCCCTTGACCTGAGAAACGATTGCTCCCGAAATGACATAGGCCATGGTGGTGCCATCGTGTTTATGGGCGATGGACGACTGGCCGGGCTGGTAATCGACTTCGATCATCAGCGCTTTTTTACCGGGGACGTTCTTCAGCATTTCGTCCTGCAGGACAGTGACCTTTTCCGCAGGATCATGGGCAAAAGCCGATGCACAAAACATCAGGGCCAGGGCGGCAAGGGGGGCAGCACAGAAGCGCAACACGTTCATGGTTCGTTACCTGCGGTGGTTGGTTGTTGCAATCCACAGTAGTGCGCAAGTGGTAACGATCAAACAGCCAATATTCGGGAAGGCGAGGGGACCAATTAACCGGCGTTAAAAGCAAAGATCGCAGCCTGCGGCAGCTCCTACGGAGAATTCCGTGTGGGAGCTGCCGCAGGCTGCGATCTTTTGATCTTGTTTTTAAACGATCGGAAAACTGTTGAAGTCCACGGCATTGGCCAGTTGGCTATCGATCAGGCTGATAAAACCCTGGACCTGCGGGCAGTTGAAATGCGATCGCATGGCCGCTTCCGATTGCCAGTGGGCGCTGACGGTCCAGCGATTGGTGTCCTCGGGGCAGCGGTCGACCATATAGGATTCGCAGCCCGGTAGTTCACGCAGGGTTTCGACAATCTTTTGCAGTTGCTTACCCAGTTCATCCGAGCGGCCGGCGGCGGCCTGTACCTGTACGGTATTGATCACTTCATGGGACATTGCTCACACTCCTGAATCAGGCCGGACGAATCCTGCTCATTGAGGGATAACGCCTATGCAGGATAGGCCTGCCCCCGGGGACCGCCAATAGCCAATCGCCGGATAAAGGCGCAGGCCAATTCGTCAGGCTACCTGCTGCAGGATGTCGCGCAAACGGTCCAGGGCGATGTCGATGTCGAGGGTTTCGATGGCGCCAAAACCGAAGAAAAGCCCGGCCCTGGGCGCTTGCTGATAGAAAAAGCTGTCGATGGCATAGAGCCCGACTTCGACTTTTTTCGCCAGTTCGATCACCAATGGAATATCCATCGGCACTTTGCACATCACCACCATGTGGAATCCGGCAGTGGACGGCACCGCTTCCAGCCAGGGCGAAAGGTCGCCGGCCATGCGCGTCAGGATCCGCTCGCGGCGCCCGGCATAGATCGTATGGCAGCGTCGAATGTGCTTGAGCAGGCAGCCTTCGGCAATGAACTTGGCCAGCGCCCATTGCGGCAGGGTCGAGGTATGCAGGTCGGTGAGCTGTTTGGCACGCACCACGGCCTCGAGGATCGCTGGTGGCAGGATCGCATAGCCGAGCCGCAGCTCCGGCAACAGGGTTTTCGAGAACGTGCCGACGTAAGCGACGATCCCCCGTTCATCCATGCTTTGCAGGGAATCGGCAGGTCGGCCCTCATAGCGGAATTCGCTGTCGTAGTCGTCCTCGATGATGATTGCGCCCAGCTCATGGGCCTTGACCAGCAGTGCTTCCCGGCGCGCCTGGCTCATCGGCATGCCCAGCGGGAACTGGTGCGAAGGGGTGACATAGATCAGGCGCGTGCCGCGAGGAATCTGGTCCACCACAATGCCTTCGGCGTCCACCGGTACGCCAATCACCGTGGCGCCATGGGTGCCGAACAGCAGCCGCGCCGGCGGGTAACCGGGGTCCTCCATGGCGACCAGGCTGCCTGGACTGATCAGCACCCGTGCGATCAGGTCCAGCGCCTGCTGCGCGCCGTTGCACACCACCACATCCTCATCCTGGCAATTGACCCCGCGCGAGAACGCGATGTGCCGGGCAATGGCGTTGCGCAGGGCTGGCAAACCCTCTGGCAGGCTGTAGAGGCCTTTGGAACCGGCAATCTGGCGCAGTGCGTGAGAGGTGCAGCGTCGCCAGTCATCCTGGGGAAACTGGCCCTTGCTGGTGGCGCCGCCGATGAAGTCGTAGCGCAGCGAGCCCTCAAGCGTCGGGTGACGCAGAAACACCGGCAGGTTGCGCCAGGACTCGATCACCTCGAAACCGGCAAGCTCGCAATGGCTCTGTTTACGCTGCACCTTTGAAGTGCGCGCGTTGACGTAAGTGCCTTTGCCGACCACGCCGGTGAGGAAGTTTTCGTAGGTCAGCTGGGCGTAGGTATCGGAAATGGTCTTGCGCGAAATACCCAATTGCCCGGCCAGCAAGCGGCTGGGCGGCAGTTGCGTCCCGGCGGCCAGGCGACCGGATTCGATGGCGCTGCGCAGTTGGTTGTACAGCTGGCCGGCCAGGTCCTTGCGGCCGTTGATGACAACATGTAGTTCCATACCGGCGAGGCTCCGGGTCTGTTGAGGCGCGTGTGCGTCGCGCAAGATTACCCTTATCCGCTTGTCGTGCAGAAGTTGTGCAGTGGAAAAACCGTCAATTGGTCTGGTGGCGTTGGTCCCCGGGGAAATCGCCTGATTGGATCTGTCATGCCTGCGCGCCAGCGACTACCGTGAAGGTCACATCACTGCTGCACGAGATCGCTCCATGACCCCCCGCCTGGATTACTACAGCGCGTCCCCCAAAGCGATGAAAGCCATGATCGCGATGGAGGCCCTGACCAGCAGCCTGAGCATCGAGCAGGGCCTGCTGCACCTGATCAAGATTCGTGCTTCGCAACTCAATGGCTGTGCCTTTTGCACAGACATGCATTCGGTGGATGCACGGCGCCTGGGCGAAAGCGATCGGCGCCTCTATTCCATAGTGGTCTGGCGCGACAGTAATTTTTTCAATCCGCGGGAAAGAGCCGCGCTGGCCTGGACCGAGGCGGTCACCTTGCTCTGCGAAAGCCACGTGCCGGACGATGTCTACGCGCAAACCCGGGAGCAGTTCACTGAAAGTGAAATGGTCGACTTGACCATCGCCATCACCACCATCAACAGCTGGAACCGTCTGGCCGTGAGCTTTCGTCAGACGCCCAGCGCCTGAGTCTTTGTCATGGCAGGTTCATGAACGACCCGCAGGATGCAAATGTCAGTGTCAGATCGACAGGGAGTCCTCGATGTCAGTCATGGAAACCAGCACCCGCCAGGGGGCTACCGAGTATCGTGTAGCCATTGATAAAAACACCTCCTGGCGCCAGTTGGCAGCAGGTATCGACCCCGAACTGGCGCTGTGTTTCACCGTCAGCGCCCGTTGCGGTTGCTTCATGCAGGCCGCCCGCAGTCTCAACCTCAAGGCCACCCGCCTGCGCAGGCAACTGGTGCTGCTGGAAACGCAGCTCCAGTGTTCATTGTTCAACCATTCAGACAATGGTTTCAGCCTCAGCCGCGATGGCTTGCGTTTGCACGCACAATTGATCGCCCTGGCCCATGAGCGCAATTTGCCGGTGATCGAGCAGCCGTTGATTCGCCTGGCCGTGGCGGATTCGATCCTGCATGACATTCTCGGACGCGGCCTGGTTGCACTGCTGCGGCGCAACGCCAGCGTGCGGCTGGACATCATCACGCTCGACAGCGAATTGTCATTGCAGGCGGTCAGCGCCGACGTGGTGGTGTGGCTGGGCGAGACCGAGTCGCCGTTACCGGGGCCAAGCTTTGCCACCACTGAACCCCGGCGTCTGGTGCAACTGGATTACCTGCCGCACATTGCCAAGCGCTACTCGCGGGTCGCTTCCAGGCCGGAATGCCTGGATGACCTGGCCGATTTTCTCCTGGTGCAATGGCAGCAGGACGGGCATGTAGAAAGCTTGCGGCCATGGAATGCGCTGGTGGATCAGCGCCTGGCCGGAGCGGTGCAACTGCAATCCTGGGAGCTGATGCTGGAGATGATCCGTTGCAGTGCCTGCATCGGCCTGCTGCCGCACTACATGAGCCACTTCGACCGCGGGCTGATCGCCTTGCCGGGCCTGTTTGACCAGCCGATGCGACGTCAGGTGTGGATGGCGGTCAACGCCCATTCCGGGGACGACGCGCAGGTAAAGATGATCGTCGAATTGATCGAAAACACCTTCAGCGAGCGCCGGGCGTGGTTTGAAAGCTGAGTGCTCCCACATTGGTTCTCGCCACACCCGAAGGTAGCGTTATAGAGTGAGCGACCATGTCTGCTTCAAGGATGATTCACCCATGCCAGCCACCGAACCCGTTATCACCCTCGAACGCTTCAACGAGTCCCATATCGAAGGCATCACGGCGCTGTACAACGCCCCGGAGATCGCCCGACAAACCCTGCAAATGCCGTTTCAGTCCACCGAGCTCTGGCGCAGTCGCCTGGCGCAGGATAACGAACGCCTGGTGAAAGTGGTGGCCCTGCATCAAGGGACGGTCATCGGCAACATTGGCCTGGAGCAGTTCTCACGCATTCGTCGCAGCCATGCCGGCAGTTTCGGTATGGGCGTTGCGGTGGCGTGGCAGGGCAAGGGCGTGGGTTCGAAGCTGCTCGCGACGGCGCTGGATATCGCTGACAACTGGATGAATCTGCAGCGCATCGAGCTTTCGGTGTACGCCGACAACGAAGCGGCCATTGCCCTGTACCGCAAGTTCGGCTTCGAAACCGAGGGCCTGTTCCGTGATTACGCCGTGCGCGACGGCGTGCTGGTGGACACCTTGAGCATGGCGCGCCTGCGTCGCCCGCCCAAAGCCGGTTGAGTCAGCCACCCAGGGCAAACCTCTGGCGTACCTCCCGGCTGTTAGTTGCACACCGGCTGCACGCATCTGCCATGCTCAATGTCCGTAGCACTGCTGCAACCAAAGGAACACTGCAATGGACGATGTACAGCAACTGGGTGAAATGCTGCGCCACTATGCGCAAAGCGAAGCGCACAAGAAGCAACTGTTTGAGTCCCGGTCGGCCGATTGGGCAGCGCGTATTGGTGGGCTGTTCGATCAGATCCAGCAGTGGCTGGAACCGGTCAAGGCACCTGACCTGCTCGAAGTGAACCGCGAAGCGTATGTCGCGTCGGGGCCGAGTGCTCCGGTGGAGACCTCTCCATTCAAGACCGAAAAGCTGAGCATCCTGATCGCCGGCAAACCGGTGGAATTCGTACCGGACGTGATGGGTGTCGGCGGACAGATTTCGTTGGCGGTGATGGGATTCACGGCGGCGCGGTATGGCAGTGTTTCGCTGGTTTGCCTGCCGCCGTCGGACAGCTGGCAGTGGCGCAAGACCAATGGCCTGAAAGACCCGGACACCTTTGCCTTCGATGCGAACTTTCTGGCGCAGCAGTTGCAGAGTCTGATTCCTCGCGAGCGCAGCTGATTGTTGTCAATTTTGTGATTGGCAGGTAACCCTGTGGGAGCGGCGATCAGGGTAGCTGAATCTGTAACGTGGTTTCCTACGTACATATCCGAAAAAGCTGATAGTGGCTCTGATTCCGAGATGACACTTTGTTCAACTCTTGAATGGGTGGTCAGATCGAAGAGGTTTCATCGGATGGAGGGAATTTCGTTTGAACAGGCTCTGTCGCTGGTCTCGTGGCAGAACAGTCTCAATTGCCTGGTGGATCCGGACTGGTCCCGTGCTCGGTATCCTTATCTGCGTGGCGTTCTGGCTGAAACCGCCGAGGCCATGGACCATCACGGCTGGAAGTGGTGGACTCCCCAGGCCCCCGATCTGCAACAGTTTCAATATGAACTCATGGATGTATTGAGCTTCTTCCTCTCCCATCACATCAGTGAAAATCGCGGTGACCTGAGTATTTCCGCTCGCGCCCTGGTCGGGCAATCAGATCCCGAAGTGAAACATTATCTGTTCGACAAGCGCGTGATTGACCTGAAGGCCTGTGATGTCCTGCAGCTATTGGAGTGGTTCGCGGGCCTGGCGATTTTTGGAGTGGCTGCCTTGCCTGTGCTGGAGCGCATATTTTGCCTGTCGGGGCTGAGTGACTGGGACGCTGTAGTTTCAACGTACCGCGAAAAATATGAATTGCATGTGTTTCGACAACGCAATGGATACAAATCGGGTGAGTACCGGAAAAACTGGAAAGGAAAAGAAGACAGTCTGCATCTCGCTGAACTCGTCCAGAGCAGAGGTCGCACAGGTGCCAGTCAGGATTGGCAACTCGATCAAACATTAAAAAATGCCTATTTACGCCTGACCTCTCGAAATGATGTTGAACCAGGGGGTCGCAATGCCTGCGATTGAACAACTTCCCGGACCCGTCGGGTTGCCATTGCTCGGTAATGCATTGCAACTCAAGTCATCGCAGGTCTACAGGCAACTATGCGAGTGGGCGGACCGATATGGCTCTATCTATACATTCAGAATCGGTTGGCGCCGTATTCTGGTTATTTCCGATGCGGCACTGATCGGCGAGTTGTTGCGCAATCGTCCGGAAAAGTTTCGTCGATGGAGCAAAATGGAAGAGCTGGGGCTGGAAGTTGGAGCCGATGGCGTGTTTGTGGCCGAGGGGCAGAAGTGGCGACGCCATCGCGAGTTGGTTGTGCCGGCATTTGACAAACTGCATGTCAAACATTTCTGGAGTCGATTGGAGGCAGTCACGGAACGCCTTGAGAACCATTGGCGCGCGCGCGCTATCGCCCGGCAGGCGTTTGATATTCGCCAGGATTCGATGAGCTATACGGTCGACATCGTTGCGGGGTTTGCCTTTGGTCATGACCTGAACACCTTGAATGACAGGAACAGCGTGCTGCAGGGGCACCTGTCGCAGTTCTTGCACACGGCTGCGCGGCGTCAGGCCGCGATATTTCCCTATTGGCGTTACCTGAAGTCTAGGTTGGACCGCAAGTTCGACGCATCCCTTGCGCAAATAAACCAGACAGTCAATGAAATGATCGCGCAGGCGCGCGTGCGTATTGCAGCCGATCCCTCGCTTTGCGAGCGCCCGGGTAACATGGTTGAAGCATTGGTTGCCTACCAGAACAACAATGACACCGGAGCCCTGAGCGATGGCGAGATTGTCGGCAATGTGCTGACTTTCCTGTTGGCGGGAGAGGACACCACTGCCAATACGATTGCCTGGACGATTTACTACATGGCCCGTCACCCCGATATTCAGCGTGAGATGCAGCGCGAGGTGGACAGTGTCATCGGTGCCGGCACCCGGTTGAGCGACATAAAGCAAATTGATGAGTTGCGCTACGTCAACGCAGTCATACAGGAAAGCATGCGTCTCAAACCGGTGTTTCCGCTCCTGACGCTTGAGCCTAACCAGGATGTGGTGATCGACAATGTGTCGGTGATCCGAGGCACCCCGTTATTCCTGTTGCCGGGCCACCTGGGACAGCAGCCTGGCTGCTTTACCGATGCCTGGCAGATGCGCCCCGAACGCTGGCTCGATGACGCCCGCTATATCGATGACAACCACAAGGCCTTCATGCCCTTTGGATCCGGGCCGAGGTATTGCCCCGGTCATCGCCTGGCGAAACTGGAGTGCCTCATGGCCATCAGTACATTGGCCAGGAACTTCCATGTGCTACCGGACCCGGACGCCGTTGAAACGAGTGAAGTTTACGCCTTCACCCTTTGCCCCTCGCATGTGCCGGTACTGCTGAGCAAGCGTTGACCCTACCCGGAAATAAACCTTGAAGATGGAGCTTTAATTGGACAGTCAATCCCGGTCCTATCTATTACGCGTGGGCGATGCCGATCGCGAGCGCCTCGAAGTGCTGGCCAGCATCTACGATCCAGGCAGCCAGGACTTTCTGCAACGTCACCTGCCAGCTCAGGCAAGTACTCTGATTGATCTTGGTTGTGGTCACGGCCAACTGACATGCTGGACGGCGAAGGCGTTCTCCCGGTCCTGGGTCTACGGGCTGGATCTATCGGATGAGCAGCTGTCTATCTGTGAGCAGAACCGGGTGGCGCTTGACGTGCCGAACGTCAGCTTCCATCGTCATGATGTGCTGGACCCTGCCCGGGATATTCCACAGGCAGATGCAGTTTATTGCCGCTATCTCCTATTGCATTTGAGAGAGTGGGACACCTTCTTCCATAACGCTCTGGCACTCTGTAAGCCGGGCGGTTCACTGCTGATCGAAGAGCCGGGATTTCCCTTTTTCTGTTATCCACGCCATGAAGCGCTCGATCGTGCGAACGCCCTCGGACAAGCACTGACCTCGAGGATGGGCTTGCGTTTTGACTGTATTGATCCGTTATGGAGCTATGTTCATGCACTGGACAGTGTCCGGGTAAAGGCTTATTCGTTCAGCCAGCCGATCCTGGCCACCGACCGCCAGAAAAGCCTGCTTTGGCGTTCATTTACGCAAATTCATCAACCCTTGATCTCGATGGGGTTGTGTACTGGGCAAGAGGCTGATTCCATTCTTGCCCAGCTGGCGCATATTGCGGATGATCCACTGTACGTTGTCGGTACCTTGCGCATGGTCCAGTTGCATCTGGTGAAGCTGTGATGGCTGAGATCAAAGTGATTCTGGTTGATGAAAATGACCATCCGGTGGGCGAGATGGAAAAGCTGGCAGCCCACGAAAAGGGGCTGTTGCACCGAGCGGTCACGGTGTACGTGTTCAACTCGCGCAGTGAGCTTTTGCTCCAGCAGCGCGCCGCGGACAAATACCACTGTGGTGGGCTTTGGAGTAACGCCTGTTGTGGTCATCCTTACCCAGGGGAGGACACACTTGCAGCGGCACAGAGGCGACTTGAAGAGGAAATGGGCCTCAGGTGTACGCTACACAAGGGCTTTGAGATCAAGTACCGGCTGGAGGTTGACCAAGGCTTGGTGGAGCACGAATACGGTCACGTATTTTATGGGGTCAGCGACCAGTTGCCGGTACTGAACCCAGATGAAGCCCAAGCGTTTTGTTACCTGTCCCGAGGGCAAATAGAGGCGCGCCTGCTCCGGGACCCGGAGCATTTCACGCCTTGGTTTCGATACACTTTTGCCAGGGCAAGCAAAGCGTTTGAGGTGTGACGCCAGCTGTTATTTCAACGCCGGGTCCCCCATGTTCATTTTCTTCCAGCCCTGCAACAGAACCTGCGCCTTGGGCTCCTGGCCGTTGTCCAGGTAGTACTGGATCAACGACAAGCGGGCATTGCGGTTGGACGGTTGTTCTTTCAACAGCCGTTCCAGCTCTGCGCACGCCTCGTCAATCTTGCCGCTGTCATGCAGGGCCACCGCCAGCACATAGCCGAACTGTCCGCTCTGTGGCTCCAGTTGCGCGGCCTTGCGCAAGTACGGCATGGCCTGTGCGGCCTTGCCCGCGCGAATCAGCGCAAGGCCCCGGGTGTGTTGCAGCAGGCCTGAGTCGGGGTGGTCCTTGAGGCTTTGCGCCAGCAGGACATGGCCTTCCTGACGGCGACCGTTGGCCTCTAGCCATTGCACCAGGGTGACCAGCGCCGGGTAGAAGTCCGGATCGCGCTGCAAGGCGGTACGCAGCAAACCTTCGACTTCTGCACTGCGGCCATCCGCCTGATAGAGCATGGCCAGGTTGAGGTTGGCCTCGGCACGCTCGGCCAGACTCTTTTGCACCGCCTCGTATTCGACGATAGCGGCATTCCAGTTGTCCTGAGCCGTGCCCAGGCCGTTGCGCGCCACACTGAGCAAATCCCGGGCGGCGGCGATGCGCACTGCTCTGACAGGATCATTCAACAAGGGGGTCAGCAGATGCGCGCGTTCCGGTGGCGGCAGGAATGCGCTGAGCGCGCGTATGGCACTCTCACGTACTTCAGGCGCCGGGTTGTTCAGGTCCCTGGTGGCCAGTTTCAACGCTTGTTCGCTCGGATACAGTGACAATTCGCCGAGCAGCGTCGCGCGCTGGATCGCCGGCAGATTGCTGCGTTGCAGTTGCTCGAACAGCGCCTGCGCCGCACCCGGTTGACCGTTACGGATCAGCCACAGGCTTTCGTCGTAACGCGGGGCTTGCACCGCGCTGGCGTTGGCGGTGTTCCACAGTTTGAATTGCCCGGTGATCTTGTCGCCGGCCTTGCCCTGGTGGCAGGTCAGGCAGGCGTCAGACGTACCGAGAATCTTTGCTCGCTCAGGGTTGGGAATGCTGAAGCTGTGGTCATGCCGCAAGTCATTGCCCATGTAGAACTTGCCGGGCATATGGCAATCCACGCACTGCGAGCCCGGTTGGCCCATGGTGTGGCGCGTGTGTTCGATTGAATCGTAGTTTTTCGCTTGCAGGCCCTTGCTGTCGACGCCTTCCACGGTGGTTTTGCCGGCGGTGTTATGGCATTGCAGGCAAACGCCGTTGCCTGGCGCTTTCAATTGAGTGCTGTGCGGGTTGTGGCAGTTGCTGCAACGCACGCCCTTGTCGAACATTTTGCTCTGGGCGAAGGAGCCGTGTTCGAACACTTCGTCCTTGATCTTGCCGTCCAGTGCGTACAGTTCACGGGTCAGAACGCTCGGCAGGTAGTCGTCCATCAGGCGCTTGCCGACTGTGTAACCGTCGTCCAATGGTGCGCGGCGCGAGTGGCAGCGGGCGCAGGTTTCGATTTCGACGGTGGCGTTCTTGTCCTTGAGGTCGACGGCAAATCCGGCATGGATCAGGTCGGTTTTCTTCGCCGTCCATTCCAGGTGGCTGGACGCCGGACCGTGGCAGGCCTGACAACCGACACCGAGGCTGTTCCAGTGACTGTCGAAGGTGTTCTTCGCCGCATCGAAATTGCGTTTGAAACCGGTGGTGTGACACTCGACACACATGAAATTGGCGTTCTGGCTCGGTTTGCTCCAGTGCAGCGGGTTCTTGAAGTTCACACCCTGGCCCGGATACAGGTGAAACCAGCGGTGCTTCTCGGTATCCCAGGCTACGCCGAGCGCCTGCAGGCGGCCTTCGCCGACCTCGATCAGGTATTGCTGCAAGGGGGCGACGCCAAAAGCATAGGCCACCTTGAAGTCGGCATTCTTGCCGTCGACGCCGGGGGTGTTGACCCGGAATTCGTCGCCTTTGCGCGAGAACACCGTGGTCTCTTTTTCGGTCTTGAAGGTGACGTTATTGAAGTCGCCGAGCAGGGTGTCGGCGTTGGCTTGCTGCATCGCCAACTGGTGATGGGAGCCTTGCCAGTCCTTGACCTGCTCGCCGTGGCAGCCCTGGCATTGTTGCTCGTCGACCATTTTCGCAGGCACGAGAGCGACCGGTTGCGGCTTGGCCGGTTCGACGACAGGGGCGCTGACAGGGACTGGCTGGAGCTGCGTCGGTGTACTGCTCAGCAAAAACCAGCCAATACCTACCACTGCGAGCAGCAAGATGCCGATGGTGACCGGGAACAGATAACGGTTGATCAGGGTCGGTTGCGAAACAGGGTGTGGGTTTGCAGCTTTATTTTTATGTTTCGGCATCACGACTTCCATGGTCCAGGTGCGATTGCCTTGCGGTGCGCGATGAAGCTCGATGCAGCTTTGCCGGATGGTCGGCGTGTGTCAAATGACGTTGCGTTGGGCTGATGGCCCCTTCGCGGGCAAGGCACCCAATCACTCCCCGAAAAACCACCGGTAATGTACTGCGAAAAACGTTTATTGCAGTCCTGCATCACGTCTTTTTATTGCACTTGCTCGGCTGTGGAGGCATCGAACGGATAGATCCGACGCCAATCGGACGCCATGTCGACGACCGTCCAGCGACGTTTGTTTGCTTCGTCCAGAGCCTTGTCCAGACGACCGATCTGCGATTGCCGGTCGTAAGCCCATTCGCGTTTGGCGTCGGTGTGATGCACCAGGCCCATGAAGCGTTTACCGGGACCGGCGGCGGTCCACTGGAGCATTTGCAAGTCACCGTCGGAGTTGCCAAAGGCGAGGATTGGCCGGCGTCCGATCACGGCGTCGATGCTTTCCGGTTTGCCCGGGCCATCGTCGTTGTGGGCCAGTTTTGGCGTGCGCAGGATAGACGCCTGGCCGTCCTTGAATTGATAGGCAGTGACAAAGGTGGTGCCAATGACCTGTTCTGGCGGGATGCCATAGACCTTCTCGGCGAAGGCGCGCATGAACCCGGTGTCGCCGCCGGACACGACGTAGGTCTTGAAGTCTTTGCCGCGCAGGTAGTCGAGCATCTCCAGCATCGGCTGGAAGATCATCTCGGTGTACGGCTTGCCGGTTTTCGGATGGCGGGCCTGGCTCAGCCAGGTCTTGGCGTAGTCATCGAAGGCTTCGGTGGTCATCCCGGTGTGGGTGGCACCGAAAATTTTCATCATGCCCTCAAGGCCACTGGCGGCCAGGGCCTTGTGATCGTTTTCCAGCACCGCCTGGAAGGGCTGGGTGGTTTTCCATTCCGGGTGCTGCGATGCGGTGCGTTTGACTTCCTCGAGGGCGAACAATAACTCGAAGTACATCGGCTGCTCGCTCCACAAGGTGCCGTCGTTATCGAACACGGCAATTCGGTCCTCGGGCTTGACGAAGTCCTTGTTGTTTTGATCGGTGACCGTCTGCACGAACTCGATGATCTGCTTTTTCGACGGGCCATCGTTCCAGGAGGGTAGCGGCTCGGCCGCCTGGACCAGTAACGGCAGGCTCAAAGCCAGGGTCAGCAGGAAGCTGAATGCGCAGTGATGGCGCAACGATATCGAATTCGTCATGGGAAATCCTTCTCGTGAACGGGGTTGGGCGGATGCAGTGCACAAGTGACTGATTCTCTGTTGCGCCCGGCCTGACTATGCAGCGTAGACAAGGATTCCCTGGTTTGGCGCAGCGCTTGATCTTTGTCCGGTTCACGGCCGTAACAGGCCCGCAGGAAGGTTTGCAGGCGCGGGCCGTCAGGCTGCGACGGCTGCGTCGGGTCCACAGATACCCAGTTGCAGTTCGACCAGGCTGCCGACCATGACGGGATCGGCGGGTTGCAGGCTGACGCTGACCCCCAGTTCGGGTTCGGCGGCGAGGGTGCTTGTTCCGATCAGGCAAAGGAGCAAGGTGCCGAATTTTGTGGTGGATGTGCTATTGCTATCGCGAGCAGGTCGGATCGCCGCACCGTCGCTCCCACAGGGGACCGGTGGCGCACACAGATCCAGTTTGGCGGGCTTGCCCGCGATGGCGGATTTACATTCAACGCTGATGGTGGCTGATCTGCCACCTTCGCGAGCAAGCTCGCTCCAGGGGATTCAGTTCTTCTTCGCCTGCTCCCACACCCGTTCTTCCTGCGCACGCAGTTGCGGCGTGAATTCGGCACCAAAGTCTTCAGCCTCGAACACCTGGCGAATCTCGATCTCGGCTTCGGTGCCCGGCATCGGGTTGGGGCAGCGCTTGACCCACTCGATGGCTTCTTCTTTGGACTTCACTTTCCACAACCAGAAGCCGGCGATCAGTTCCTTGGTTTCGATGAAGGGGCCGTCGATGACGGAGCGTTGCTCCCCCGAAAACTTTACGCGGGTGCCTTTGCTGCTGGGGTGCAGGCCTTCGCCTGCGAGCATGATGCCGGCCTTGACCAGTTCTTCGTTGTAGTTGCCCATGGCAGTCAGCAGTTCCTGGCTGGGCATCACGCCGGCTTCGGAATCGGCGCTGGCCTTGATGATGATCATGAATCGCATGGTGTATTCTCCGTTGTTATTGAGTGACTCGCTAAATGGTCGAATGGCTGTAGTGCAAATCGACAGCCCCTCGACAAAATTGTTGTAGAAGACACTTTGGCAGGTTTCTTTTCGACCGCCATTTCGCTACACCGTATTTCTGGCGAGCCTGTCCAACGATCAAAGGAATGTGTCCCGTATGGCAATTCTGGAACTCACTACACTCATCCCCGGCCGCACGCCCGGACAGGTCCTCGACTTCTGCCTGGAAGGGGTCAACTTTCCGAAGATTTTCCCTGAGCGCATTACCCCGCTAGGCGATATCAATCTGAATGACCTGCGGATTGAAGCCGGGCGGCAATTCCGCTTTCGCCACTGGATGTTCAATGTGATTCCGTCGAGCTGGACGGTAGTGATCCGTGAAGTCGGTGAAATGTATTTCATCGACGAGATGCTCAAGGGACCGATGCGTGCCTTTCGTCATGAACATCGGGTCGAGGCGGGAGAGGGCGGTACGCTATACACCGACCGGGTGACGTATTCGGCGATTGGCGGTGCGCTGGTGGAAGCGCTGCTTGTGAATTCCTATATGCGGCGGATTTTCGAGGCGCGACATCGGAACATGCTGCAATTGCTTAAGTAGCGCCGTGATCTTGTGGGAGCGAGCCTGCTCGCGATGGCGTCAGATCAGTCACCAGCGATGTTGAATGACATAGCGCTATCGCGAGCAGGCTCGCTCCCACGGGGGTAAGGTTTGTATCCAGTTTTGTACGCTGATACATGACAATTTATGTTTGACCATAGGTCGTAGGACAATTTCGTGGTTAACTTCGGCCTCGTCAAAATTCTCCACCACAACGTTCAGAAGGACTCCGTTCATGGCTCAAGTCACTCTTAAAGGCAACCCGGTTCAAGTCAACGGCCAACTGCCACAAGCCGGTTCCAAGGCGCCAGCCTTTTCCCTGGTTGCCGGCAATCTGTCCGACGTCACCCTGAAAGACTTTGCCGGCAAGCGCAAAGTACTGAACATCTTCCCAAGCATTGATACCCCGACGTGCGCCACTTCCGTGCGCCAGTTCAACGCCAAGGCCAGCGACGTGGCCAACACTGTCGTACTGTGCATCTCCGCTGACCTGCCGTTCGCCCAAGCCCGCTTCTGCGGCGCCGAAGGCCTGGAAAACGTACAGAACCTGTCGACCCTGCGCGGTGCCGAGTTCATCCAGAACTACGGCGTGGCCATCGCCGACGGCCCGCTCAAAGGCCTGACCGCTCGTGCCGTTGTGGTTCTGGACGAAAACGACAACGTGCTGCACAGCGAACTGGTTGGCGAAATCGCTGACGAGCCGAACTACGAAGCGGCACTTGCTGTTCTGAAATAAGTCTGGCTTTAGAATGTTTAACGGCCTGGCTCTGTCCAGGCCGTTTTCATTTGTGCTTCAGTGTCTTACACAAAACTCCTGTTACGTAAGCCAAAGGTAAATTGCCGGTAAAGGCGCTTTGCTTAAAACCCGCCAGTGCTTATCGTTCAGCCTCATGTAAAAAAGCCCACGCGCCCAATGGTTGATCACTCAATGCAATCCTCCGCTTCCCATAGTCCTCGTCGCTGGCTGTTCGGCCTGCTTGTCCTGTTGGTCATCGCCGCCCTGTGCTGGAAATTCTGGCCCGGCAGCGCTGCAACCAAAGAGGCTGCGGGGCAGAAAGCCGTCGCGGGGCATACCGGCAGGTCAGGCGGAATGCGACCTGGATTCGGCGGGGCGTCCGGGCCGGTACCGGTGCGAGTGGCGCCGGCAGTCACTGGTGATTTCCCTCTGTACTTCAAGGCGCTGGGCACGGTCACGGCGCTGAACACCATCAATGTCCGCAGCCGCGTCGGCGGTGAGCTGGTCAAGATCTATTTCGAAGAAGGGCAGATGGTCAAGGCCGGCGACCTGCTGGCCGAAATCGATCCGCGCCCGTACCAGAACGCCTTGCTCCAGGCCGAAGGCACCTTGCTGCAGAATCAGGCGCAGCTGAAAAACGCCCAGGTCGATGTCGAGCGTTATCGCGGCCTGTACCGCGAAGACAGTATTGCCAAGCAGACCCTGGACACCGCCGAAGCGCTGGTCGGTCAGTTCCAGGGCACCGTCAAGACCAATCAGGCGGCGGTCAACGACGCCAAGCTCAACCTCGAATTCACCCGGATCCGCGCACCGATCACTGGTCGCGTCGGCCTGCGTCAACTGGACGTCGGTAACCTGGTCGCGGCCAACGACACCACTGCATTGGCGATCATCACCCAGACCCAACCGATCAGCGTGGCCTTCACCCTGCCGGAAAACAGCCTCGACACCGTGCTCGCCCGTTATCGCAGCGGCGCCAAACTGCCGGCTGAAGCCTGGGACCGCGGTGATACCAAACTGCAAGCCACGGGCGTGCTGCAGAGCCTGGACAACCAGATCGACGTCACCACCGGCACCCTGAAATTCAAGGCCCGTTACGAGAACCGCGATCAGTCGCTGTTCCCCAATCAGTTCGTCAATGTGCGCCTGCTGGCCGACACCCTCAAGGACGTCGTACTGGCGCCTTCCGCCGCGATCCAGTTCGGCACCAACGGCACGTTCGCCTATGTCCTGGACGGTGACAAGAAGGTCAAGATCCGTCAGTTGAAAGTCGGCGCCAGTGACGGCCTGAACACTGTGGTCACCGAAGGCCTGTCGGCGGGCGATCGGGTCGTATTGGAAGGCACTGACCGCCTGAAGGACGGCAGCGACGTGGAGGTGGTCAACGACCGCCAGGACGTGCCGACCACGCCAACCGAACACCTGCAAGGCAAGTCGGCGGCCGACGCGGCTGAGCCTGCGACCACTGACAAGGCGAAAAAGGACGGCGCATGAATCTCTCGCGGCTGTTCATCCTACGCCCGGTAGCCACCACGCTGAGCATGCTGGCCATTATCCTGGCCGGCGTCATCGCCTATCGGCTGCTGCCGGTGTCGGCGCTGCCCCAGGTCGATTACCCGACCATTCGCGTCATGACCCTGTATCCCGGCGCCAGCCCGGATGTCATGACCAGCGCAGTGACTGCGCCACTTGAGCGGCAGTTCGGGCAGATGCCCGGCCTGACGCAAATGGCCTCCACCAGTTCCGGCGGGGCGTCGGTGCTGACCCTGCGGTTCAGCCTCGACATCAACATGGACGTGGCCGAGCAACAAGTTCAGGCGGCGATCAACGCCGCGACCAACTTGCTGCCCAAGGACCTGCCGGCACCGCCGGTGTACAACAAGGTCAACCCGGCCGACACGCCGGTGCTGACTCTGGCCATCACATCCAAGACCATGCTGTTGCCCAAGCTCAACGATCTGGTCGATACGCGCATGGCACAGAAGATTGCCCAGATCAGCGGCGTCGGCATGGTCAGCATTGCCGGTGGCCAGCGCCAGGCCGTGCGGATCAAGGTCAACCCCGAGGCCCTGGCGGCCAACGGCCTGAACCTGTCGGATGTGCGCACCCTGATCGGCGCCTCCAACGTCAACCAGCCCAAGGGTAACTTCGACGGCCCGACCCGGGTCTCGATGCTCGATGCCAACGATCAACTGACGTCGCCCAAGGACTACGCCAATCTGATTCTGGCCTACGCCAACGGCGCACCGTTGCGACTCAAGGACGTGGCGGAAATCGTCGACGGCGCCGAGAACGAGCGTCTGGCCGCTTGGGCCAACGAGAACCAGGCCGTGCTGCTGAACATCCAGCGTCAGCCCGGCGCCAACGTCATCGAGGTGGTGGACCGGATCAAGGCCCTGTTGCCGAGCATCACCGACAACCTGCCGGCCGGCCTCGACGTGGTGGTGCTGACCGACCGCACCCAGACCATCCGCGCCTCGGTCAAGGACGTGCAGCACGAATTGCTGATCGCCATCGCCCTGGTGGTCATGGTGACCTTTCTGTTCCTGCGTCGCGCCAGCGCCACGATCATTCCGTCGGTGGCCGTGCCGCTGTCGCTGATCGGTACGTTCGGCGTGATGTACCTGGCGGGGTTCTCGGTCAACAACCTGACCCTGATGGCCCTGACCATCGCCACCGGTTTCGTGGTGGACGATGCGATCGTCATGCTGGAGAACATTGCGCGCTTCATCGAGGAGGGCGACAGCCCGCTGAACGCGGCGCTCAAGGGCGCCAAACAGATCGGTTTCACCCTGATCTCCCTGACGTTGTCGCTGATCGCCGTGCTGATCCCGCTGCTGTTCATGGCGGATGTGGTCGGGCGGCTATTCCGCGAGTTCGCCATCACCCTGGCGGTGGCGATCCTGATTTCCCTGGTGGTTTCCCTGACCCTGACGCCGATGATGTGCGCGCGGTTGCTCAAGCGCGAACCCAAGGAAGCAGAGCAGGGCCGTTTCTACCGTGCCAGCGGTGCGTTCATCGACTGGATGATCGCCGCTTACGGACGCAAGTTGCAGTGGGTGCTCAAGCACCAGCCGCTGACCTTGATGGTGGCGATTGGCACTTTGGCACTGACGGTTTTCCTGTACATGGTGGTGCCCAAGGGTTTCTTCCCGGTGCAGGACACCGGCGTCATCCAGGGCATATCCGAAGCGCCGCAATCGATTTCCTTCGCGGCGATGAGCGAGCGCCAGCAGGAACTGGCCAAGGTGATCCTGGCCGACCCGGCGGTCGAGAGTCTGTCCTCCTACATTGGCGTGGATGGTGACAACTCGACCCTCAACAGCGGTCGGTTGCTGATCAACCTCAAGTCGCACCACAACCGCGACCTGAGCGCCACGCAAGTGATTGCCCGCCTGCAACCGGAGCTGGACAAACTGGTCGGCATCCGCCTGTTCATGCAGCCGGTGCAGGACCTGACCATCGAAGACCGGGTCAGCCGCACGCAGTACCAGTTCAGCATGTCGTCGCCGGATTCGGAGTTGCTGAGCCTGTGGAGCGGGCGTCTGGTGGAGGCCTTGGCCGACCGGCCGGAGTTGACCGACGTCGCCAGCGATTTGCAGGACAAGGGCTTGCAGGTCTACCTGGTGATCGACCGCGATGCGGCGTCGCGGGTCGGGGTGTCGGTGTCGAACATCACCGATGCGCTGTATGACGCCTTTGGTCAGCGGCAGATTTCCACGATCTACACCCAGGCCAGTCAGTACCGCGTGGTGCTGCAATCGCAGGCCGGCGAGAAGATCGGCCCGGATGCGTTGAACCAGATTCACGTCAAGACCACCGATGGCGGTCAGGTCCGCCTGTCCAGCCTGGCGCATATCGAGGAGCGCCAGGCGCAACTGGCGATCACCCATATCGGCCAGTTCCCGGCGGTGATGATGTCCTTCAACCTGGCGCCCGGCGTGGCGCTGGGGCATGCGGTAGAGATCATCGAGCAGGTGCAGAAGGACATTGGCATGCCGATTGGCGTGCAGACCCAGTTCCAGGGCGCGGCGGAGGCTTTCCAGGCTTCGTTGTCGAGCACTTTGCTGCTGATTCTGGCGGCGGTGGTGACCATGTACATCGTGCTGGGCGTGCTCTACGAGAGCTACATCCACCCGATCACCATTCTTTCGACCTTGCCGTCGGCGGCGGTGGGTGCGTTGCTGGCGTTGATCCTGAGTGGCAATGACCTGGGCATGATCGCGATCATCGGCATCATTCTGCTGATCGGCATCGTGAAAAAGAACGCAATCATGATGATCGACTTCGCCCTCGACGCCGAACGCAATCAGGGCATGGACCCGCAAACGGCGATCTATCAGGCGGCGTTGCTGCGTTTCCGGCCGATCCTGATGACCACCCTGGCCGCTTTGTTCGGTGCCGTGCCGTTGATGCTGGCCACCGGTTCCGGCGCGGAACTGCGTCAGCCGCTGGGTCTGGTGATGGTTGGCGGATTGCTGCTGAGCCAGGTTCTGACCCTGTTCACCACACCGGTGATCTACCTGTACTTCGACCGTCTCGGTCGGCGCTGGGGTCGCAAGCCTGAGTCCGTGGAAGCGGTAGAGCAGCCATGAACCTTTCGGGACCTTTCATCAAGCGCCCGGTCGCGACCATGTTGCTGAGCCTGGCGATCATGCTGCTGGGTGGCGTGAGCTTCGGTTTGCTGCCCGTGTCGCCGCTGCCGCAAATGGACTTTCCGGTGATCGTGGTCCAGGCCAGTCTGCCCGGGGCCAGCCCCGAGGTGATGGCATCGACCGTGGCCACGCCGCTGGAACGCTCTTTCGGCGCCATTGCCGGGGTCAACACCATGAGCAGCCGGTCCAGCCAGGGATCGACCCGGGTGATTCTGCAATTCGACCTCGACCGCGACATCAACGGCGCGGCGCGGGAAGTGCAGGCGGCCATCAATGCCTCGCGCAACCTGCTGCCGAGCGGGATGCGCAGCATGCCGACCTACAAGAAGGTCAACCCGTCCCAGGCACCGATCATGGTGCTGTCGCTGACCTCGGATGTGCTGGAAAAAGGCCAGCTCTATGACCTGGCCTCGACGATCCTGTCCCAGAGCCTGTCCCAGGTGCAGGGCGTCGGCGAGGTGCAGATCGGCGGCAGTTCCCTGCCGGCGGTACGTATCGAGCTCGAACCGCAGTCGCTCAACCAGTACGGCGTGGCCCTGGACGATGTGCGCAACACCATCGCCAATGCCAACGTGCGCCGGCCCAAGGGCTCGGTGGAAGACGATCAACGGCTGTGGCAGGTCCAGGCCAACGACCAGTTGGAAAAGGCCAAGGACTACGAGTCGCTGATCATCCACTACAACGGCGGCGCGGCCCTGCGCCTGAAGGATGTGGCGAAAGTCAGCGATGGCGTCGAGGACCGCTACAACAGCGGTTTCTTCAACAACGACGCGGCGGTGCTGCTGGTGATCAACCGGCAGGCCGGCGCCAACATCATCGAGACGGTTAACGAGATCAAGGCGCAACTGCCGGCATTGCAGGCGGTGTTGCCGGCCAGCGTCAAGCTGAACCTGGCCATGGACCGCTCGCCCGTCATCAAGGCGACGCTGCACGAAGCGGAAATGACCCTGTTGATCGCCGTGGCGCTGGTGATTCTGGTGGTGTTCCTGTTCCTCGGTAACTTCCGCGCCTCGCTGATTCCGACGCTGGCGGTGCCGGTGTCGCTGGTCGGCACCTTTGCCGTGATGTACCTCTACGGTTTTTCGCTGAACAACCTGTCGCTGATGGCGCTGATCCTGGCCACCGGGCTGGTGGTGGACGATGCCATCGTGGTGCTGGAGAACATTTCCCGGCACATCGACGAAGGCGTGCGGCCGATGCGGGCCGCGTACCTCGGTGCCCAGGAAGTCGGCTTCACCTTGTTGTCGATGAACGTGTCGCTGGTGGCGGTGTTCCTGTCGATCCTGTTCATGGGCGGGATCATCGAGAGCCTGTTCCGCGAATTCGCCATCACCCTGGCGGCGGCCATCGTGGTCTCGCTGCTGGTGTCGTTGACCCTGACCCCGATGCTCTGCGCCCGATGGCTCAAGCCGCATACGCCGGGGCAGGAGAACCGCCTGCAACGCTGGAGCCGACGGGCCAACGACTGGATGGTCGGCAAATACGCGACCAGCCTCGACTGGGTGCTGCGCCACAAGCGCCTGACGTTGCTCAGTCTATTCGTGACAATTGGTGTGAACATCGCGTTGTATGTGGTTGTTCCTAAAACATTTATGCCGCAGCAGGATACCGGCCAGCTGATCGGTTTCGTGCGCGGCGACGACGGCCTCTCGTTCAGTGTGATGCAGCCGAAGATGGAGATTTTCCGCCGGGCGGTGTTGAAGGACGAGGCCGTAGAAAGCGTCGCCGGGTTCATTGGCGGTTCCAACGGCACCAACAACGCCTTCATGCTGGTGCGCCTGAAGCCGATCAAGGAACGCAACATTTCCGCACAGAAAGTCATCGAACGCCTGCGCAAGGAAATGCCCAAGGTCCCCGGCGCACAACTGATGCTCATGGCCGACCAGGACCTGCAATTCGGTGGCGGCCGCGAACAGACCAGTTCGCAATACTCGTACATCTTGCAAAGCGGGGATCTGGGGGCGTTGCGCGAGTGGTATCCGAAAGTCGTCACTGCGCTCCGGGCCTTGCCGGAACTGACGGCGATCGATGCGCGGGAAGGCCGGGGCGCCCGGCAGGTGACGCTGATCGTCGACCGCGACCAGGCCAAGCGCCTGGGTGTCGACATGGATATGGTCACGGCGGTGCTGAACAACGCCTACAGTCAGCGACAGATTTCGACCATCTACGACAGCCTCAACCAGTATCAGGTGGTGATGGAGGTCAATCCGAAATACGCCCAGGACCCGATCACTCTCAAGCAGGTCCAGGTGATCACCGCTGACGGCGCGCGGATCCCGCTGTCGACCATTGCCCATTACGAAAACAGCCTGGAAAACGACCGGGTCAGCCACGAAGGCCAGTTCGCTTCGGAAAGCATTGCCTTCGACATGGCCGAAGGCGTGACCGTGGAGCAGGGCAGTGCCGCCATCGAGCGGGCGATTGCCAAGGTCGGCCTGCCGGAAGACGTGATCGTGAAAATGGCCGGCACCGCCGACGCCTTTGCCGCCACGCAAAAAAGCCAGCCGTTCATGATTCTCGGCGCGCTGGTGGCGGTGTATCTGGTGCTCGGCGTGTTGTACGAAAGCTACATTCATCCGCTGACCATCCTGTCCACGCTGCCGTCGGCCGGGGTTGGCGCGTTGCTGTCGATCTATGCGTTGGGCGGCGAGTTCAGCCTGATTTCGTTGCTGGGGCTGTTTCTGCTGATCGGCGTGGTGAAGAAAAACGCCATTCTGATGATCGACCTGGCGTTGCAACTGGAACGACACCAGGGCATGGCACCGCTGGAATCGATTCGCAGTGCCTGCCTGCAACGTTTGCGACCTATTCTGATGACCACCCTGGCGGCGATCCTCGGTGCCTTGCCGTTGCTGCTGAGCCGTGCCGAAGGGGCGGAAATGCGCCAGCCACTGGGCCTGACCATCATCGGCGGGCTGATCTTCAGCCAGGTGCTGACGCTTTACACCACCCCGGTGGTTTACCTCTATCTCGACAAACTGCGCCATCGCTTCAATAAATGGCGTGGGGTGCGTACCGATGCTGCTCTGGAAACTCCGCTATGACTGAACGTTCGCTTTTCAACCTGGCTGCACCGCTGATCACAGCCCGAGGCTCGCGTGTGTTGAGCCTGTCACTGTGCGTGGCGATGCTCAGTGCCTGCGCCGTCGGCCCGGATTACCAGCGCCCGCAAACCGCGGAGCCGGCGCAGTACAAGGCCGCAGAGGGCTGGCGTCAGGCCAATCCGAGCGATGCCTTGGCGCGTGGTGCGTGGTGGGAGTTGTATGGTGACCGGCAGCTCAACGACCTGGTCGAAAAGCTCAACAGCTCCAACCAGACCGTCGCCCAGTCCGAAGCCCAGTACCGGCAGGCCCAGGCGTTGGTGCGCAGCGCACGCGGGGCGTTTTTCCCGACGGTCGACCTGAACGTCAGCAAGAACCGCTCAAGCCAGGGCACCGGCAGCAGCAACTCCAGCCTGAGCAGTTCGTCCAGCGGTATTCGCGACACGTACTCGGCCCAGGCGGGCGTCAGTTGGGAAGCGGATGTCTGGGGCAAGCTGCGCCGGGGCCTGGAAGCCGACACCGCGAATGCCCAGGCCAGCTTTGCCGATTTGGCCGCGATGCGCCTGAGTCAACAGTCGGAGCTGGTGCAGAATTACCTGCAATTGCGCGTGATCGATGGTCAGAAGCGCTTGCTCCAGGACACGGTTGAGGCTTATCAGCGTTCGCTGAAAATGACCGAGAACCAGTACCGCGCAGGCGTATCCGGCAAGGACGCCGTGGCCCAGGCTCAGACGCAGCTCAAGGGCACCGAAGCCGATATGATCGACCTGATCTGGCAACGCGCCCAGTTCGAGAACGCCATTGCCGTGCTGATCGGCTTGCCACCGGCGCAGTTCAGCCTGGCGGAAAGCCAGGACATTCCGCCGTTGCCGCAAGTACCGTCGGCGCTGCCTTCGCAGTTACTGGAGCGGCGCCCGGACATTGCTGCCGCCGAGCGTTCGGTGATGGCCGCCAACGCCAACATCGGTGTGGCCAAGGCCGCCTATTACCCCGATCTGACACTGAACATGAACGGCGGTTATAGCAGCAGCACCTATTCCAACTGGATCAGCCTGCCGAACCGCTTCTGGTCGGTCGGACCGCAATTGGCCATGACCCTGTTCGACGGCGGCCAGCGCTCGGCGGAAGTCGATCGCAGTGAAGCGGCCTATGACGAAACGGTGGCCAAGTACCGCCAGACCGTGCTGGACGGATTCCGCGAGGTGGAAAACTTCCTGGTGCAGCTCAAGGTGCTTGAAGACGAAGCCGTCGTGCGCCAACAGGCACTGGACGCCGCTCGTGAATCGCTACGCTTGACCCAGAACCAGTACAAGGCCGGTTTGATTGCCTACATCGATGTGGTGGTGACCCAGGCGGCGGCGCTGAGCAATGAGCGCAGTAACCTGGACCTGCTGCAAAGCCGCTTGATAGCCAGCGTGCAGTTGATTGCCGCGTTGGGAGGTGGCTGGGATGGACAGCTTCAGGTGAGCGATAGCCAATAACGGTCGAACGCTGCAATCCCTGGAGGAGCTGCGGTGCGGCGATCCGACTTGCCAGCGAAAGCCGTGTGTCAGGCGACAACAATGCTGGACCTGATGGCCTCTTCGCTGGCAAGTCGGATCGCCGCACCGCAGCTTCTACAGATTTTTGCGCCCGATGCGAGTTAATGTAAAACCTTAAAACAAGCGTTTCATCGGACTGATGGCCCTTTGCTCATTTTGTGAGTGCGTTCTCATTTGGAATCAGTACAATCGCCGCATTTGCCCCCCAGCGAGAATCAATACCATTGACGGGGGCATGCGCGAGAAGTCCCCATGCTCATCGGTAGCTATTCCCCCACCCTGGTCATCATTTCGCTCTGTGTCGCGATTCTCGCCTCATACACCGCACTCGACCTGACCGGACGCATTGCCACTGCCAAAGGCCGCGCCGTGCATTTGTGGACCGCGGGCGGGGCCATTGCCATGGGCATCGGCATCTGGTCGATGCACTTTATCGGCATGCTCGCGTTCAAGTTGCCGATCGACCTGGGGTACGACGGCACCATCACCCTGTTGTCGCTGCTGATTGGCGTGCTCTCCAGCGGTTTTGCGCTGTGGCTGGTCAGCCAGCCGCAATTGCCGGCCTGGCAACTGGCCTTTGGCGCGTTGGTCATGGGCGCCGGCATCAGCGCGATGCACTACACCGGCATGGCCGCCATGCGCATGCAACCGGGCATCGACTACGACCCGACGCTGTTCGGCACCTCGCTGATGATCGCTGTCGGTGCTTCGGGCGCGGCATTGTGGATTGCTTTCCGCCTGCGCCAGCACACGCCTTATGTCCGTCTGATCCGTGGTGGTGCCGCCGTGATCATGGGTATCGCCATCGTCGGCATGCACTACACCGGCATGGCCGCCGCACGCTTTGCCGATGGCAGCTTTTGCGGGGCGGCGGTCAATGGCCTGAGCGGCAAGGGCCTGGACAACCTGGTACTGGTCACCACGCTGGCGGTGCTGAGCATCGCTTTGCTGACCTCGATCCTCGATGCGCGCCTGGAGGCCCGCACCGCGAGCCTGGCCGAGTCGCTGACCGAGGCCAACCGTGAACTGACCCAACTGGCCCTGCATGACACCCTCACCGGGTTGCCGAACCGGATGTTGCTCGCTGATCGTATCGATCAGGCCATGTCGTGGGTCCGGGAAGAGGGTGGCTGCTTTGCCCTGATGTTCATCGATCTGGACGGCTTCAAACCGGTCAACGATGCCTTTGGTCACCATATGGGTGATTTGCTGTTGCGCGAAGTGGCCTTGCGCCTGCGCGAAGACTTGCGTAGCCAGGACACCTTGGCGCGCATCGGCGGCGACGAGTTCGTGTTGCTGGTGCAATTGAGCGAACAGAACGACGCCTTGAGCCTGGCGGCCCGTCAGGTCGGGTTGATCGCGCGGGCGTTCCGGGTTGCCGAACATGATTTGCACATTTCCGCCAGCGTCGGCATTGCGCTCTACCCGGGTAATGGGCAGTCCGCCCAGGAGTTGCTGATGAACGCCGACGCGGCGATGTATCACGCCAAGGGCGCGGGTAAAAACGGCTACAGTTTTTTCGATGCCTCGATGAACAGCAACGCCCGCAAACAGCTGCAATTGCTGCAGGACTTGCGCAATGCCGTGGAACAACAGGAATTCAGCCTGTATTACCAGCCCAAGTTCGACGCCGCCAATGGCCGTCCGGTGGGCGCCGAGGCGTTGTTGCGCTGGGAGCACCCGACGCAAGGGATGCTGTTGCCGGACAAATTCATCGAAATGGCGGAAAAAACCGGCCTGATCATCCCGATTGGCGAGTGGGTACTCAACGAAGCCTGCCGGCAGATGCGCGAGTGGTACGTGTCGGGCTACACCGATTGGCGCATCGCGGTGAACCTTTCGGCCATCCAGTTCTGTCATTCCGGGCTGGTCCAGAGCGTCGCCAAAGCGCTGGCGACACACCATCTGCCGGCCAACAGCCTGACCCTGGAAATCACCGAAACCACCGCCATGAGCGATGCCGATGCGAGCATGACGGTGCTTCAGGAACTGTCGGAAATGGGCGTCGACCTGTCCATCGACGATTTTGGTACCGGCTATTCGAGCTTGATGTACCTCAAGCGCCTGCCGGCCAACGAACTGAAGATCGACCGCGGTTTTGTCCGCGACCTGGAGCACGACAGCGATGACGCCGCCATCGTTTCGGCCATCGTCGCCCTCGGCCAGGCGCTGGGGTTGCGCATCGTCGCCGAAGGTGTGGAGACGGGTGTGCAGCAGGACTTCCTGACTCAACTCGGTTGCGATTCGTTGCAGGGGTACCTGCTGGGGCATCCGTTGCCGGCCGCAGGCTTCATGGTGGAAATCCATCGCGGGGAGCAATTGGTCGAGCAGTTGAAAGCCAGTTCAGAGCGCGAAATGTCGATGACATGACAGCTGACGTGAATCCATGCAAAAACCGTCAATGGCGGTTATTCTAGCCCCCGACCGCTTAAGCTTTGATTGGGGGAAAGCTCGCATGGACAAAGTCATCGTCATCACCGGCGGTAGCCGCGGCATTGGTGCCGCCACCGCGCTGTTGGCCGCCGCGCAGGGCTATCGGATCTGCATCAACTACCAGGCCGACGAACAGGCTGCACTCGGCGTGCTCGAGCAAGTCCGCACCCTCGGTGCACAAGCCATTGCGGTGCGGGCCGACGTCAGCATCGAAGACGAAGTCATCGCGCTGTTCAATCGGGTAGACAGCGAACTGGGCCGGGTCACCGCGCTGGTGAACAACGCCGGCACCGTCGGGCAAAAGTCCCGGGTCGACGAGATGTCCGAGTTCCGCATTCTCAAAATCATGAAAACCAACGTCTTGGCGCCGATCCTCTGCGCCAAGCACGCGATCCTGCGCATGTCGCCCAGGCACGGCGGGCAGGGCGGGAGCATCGTCAACGTTTCGTCGGTCGCCTCGCGCCTGGGATCGCCCAACGAGTACGTCGACTACGCCGCCTCCAAAGGTGCGCTGGACACCTTCACCATCGGTCTGTCCAAGGAAGTGGCGGGCGAGGGGATTCGGGTCAATGCCGTGCGGCCTGGCTTCATCTACACCGATTTCCATGCCCTGAGCGGCGATCCGGACCGGGTCAGCAAACTGGAATCGGCGATTCCGATGGCCCGGGGCGGGCGTCCGGATGAGGTGGCGGAGGCGATTGTCTGGTTGCTGTCGGACAAGGCTTCTTATGCGACGGGGACTTTTGTTGATCTTGGTGGTGGGCGTTAACGCTTCAGTTTTGTGTTGTTGAATAAGGCCTCATCGCGAGCAGGCTCGCTCCCACAGTGGAATTCCAGTGTTCACAGATATTGTGTACACGGATAAACCCTTGTGGGAGCGAGCCTGCTCGCGAAGGCGATAGAGCAGGCGACATCCAACCATCAGAACGACCGCACAATCCGCCCCAACGTCTCCATCGCCTTCTCCGCAGCCTCGTCCCACGGGCTGCCATAATTCAACCGAATACAATTCCTGAACCGCTGCGCCGGCGAAAAGATCGGCCCCGGTGCAATGCTGATCCCCTGTGCCAACGCCATCTGAAACAACTTCAACGAATCCATCTGCTCCGGTAATTCCAGCCACAAAAAGTACCCGCCTGCCGGTTGGCTGACCCGCGTTTGCGCGGGGAAATAGCGGGCGATGGCGGCGAGCATGGCGCTTTGCTGGTCTTCCAGCGCGTGGCGCAATTTACGCAGGTGCCGGTCGTAGCCGCCGTGCTGCAGGTAATCGGCGATAGCCGCCTGCGCTGGCATTGATGCGCACAGCGAGGTCATGAGTTTCAGTCGTTCGATTTTCTGCGCATAGCGCCCGGCGGCGACCCAGCCGATGCGGTAGCCGGGGGCCAGGCTCTTGGCGAACGAGCCGCAGTGCATCACCAGGCCTTCGGTATCAAAGGCCTTGGCCGGTTTCGGTGCTTGTTGGCCGTAATACAGTTCGGCGTAGACATCGTCTTCGATCAGCGGCACCTGGTGGCGGCGCAACAATTCCACAAGCTGCTGCTTCTTTGCCTCGGGCACAGTCGCGCCCATGGGGTTCTGGAAGCTGGTCATGCACCAGCAGGCCTTGATCGGATGGCGCTCCAGGGTTTGCTCGAGCACACCGAGGTCGATGCCGTCGCGCGGGTGCACGGGGATTTCCACGGCTTTGAGCTTCAGGCGTTCGAGCACTTGCAGGCAGGCGTAGAACGCCGGGGCTTCGATGGCCACCAGATCGCCGGGTTGGGTCACCGCTTGCAGGCACAGGTTGAGGGCTTCCAGCGCGCCGTTGGTGATCAGCAATTCTTCCATGGGCAGCATCAGCCCGCCGACCATGTAGCGCAGGGCGATTTGCCGGCGCAGCTGCGGGTTGCCCGGCGACATGTCGGTGACCACCATGCGCGGGTCCATCTCGCGGCTGGCGCTGGCCAGGGAGCGTGACAAGCGTTGCAGGGGAAACAGCGTCGGGCTGGGGAACGCCGAGCCGAAGGGCACAGTGTTCGGGTCTTTGATGGAGTCGAGCACCGAGAACACCAGTTCGCTGACGTCGACTTCCGTGGATTCGTTGACCTGATTGCTGATCACCGGTTCGGAAAACGGCCGGGTTGCATGAGCGTTGACGAAGTAACCGGAACGCGGGCGAGCGCGGATCAGCCCGCGACGTTCCAGCAGGTAGTAGGCCTGGAACACCGTCGACGGGCTGACGCCGTAGGTCTGGCTGGCGTAGCGCACTGACGGTACACGCTGGCCCGGGCCGAGGACGCCGGAGCGGATCAGTTCTGCGATGTCGTCGGCGAATTTTTCGTAGCGTTTCATCAAAAGCCCGGTTGGGTGTCATTTGGAGAAAGGGGACGGTCGTACCGCCAAGATCGTAGCCTTCGGCGGCTCCTACAATGGATCGGCTTGCGTGCGCAGGAGCTGCCGAAGGCTGCGATCTTTAAAACTCTGCATCTTAAAGGCTCAGCGATTCATCGGCGCCACAAACCGGCTCTTCGCCACGCTGTAGACGTCGGGCTCATCGTTGTCGACCACCTTGAAGCCGATGCTCTGTGAGCTGCTGGCCGGACGCTGCGAGAGCATCGCCACCGACACCGGCACATCGACAATCTCGCCCGGCGCCAGGCTCAACCCGGTCTTGCCCCGCAACTCGAAATCATCGGCATCGACCAGGCGCAATTGATAGTCCTGACGCTGCTGGGTTTTGTTGATCACCTTCAGACTGTAGATGTTTTCGATCTGCCCCTGGCTGTTCTCGCGGAACAGGCCCCGGTCCTTGCTGACGTCGAGCGACACCATCGGCCGTTCCACCAGCGCCACCACCAGGGCGGCAATCATCACCAGCAGCACGGCGGTGTAGCCGATCAGGCGCGGACGCAACAGGTGCGTCTTGCCACCCTGCAACTGATGTTCGGATGTATAGCTGATCAATCCTGGGGCGTAGCCCATCTTGTCCATGATCGAATCGCAGGCGTCGATGCAGGCGGCGCAACCGATGCATTCCATCTGCAAGCCATCGCGAATGTCGATGCCGGTCGGGCAGACCTGCACGCAGAGCTGGCAATCGATGCAATCGCCCAGGCCGACCTCGGCGGGTTTGACCTCGCGTTTGCGCGGGCCACGGTTTTCGCCTCGGGCCACGTCGTAGGAAATGGTCAGGGTGTCCTTGTCGAACATCACGCTCTGGAACCGCGCATAGGGGCACATGTGCATGCACACCGCTTCACGCAGCCAACCGGCATTGATGTAGGTGGCGCCGGTAAAAAACAGCACCCAGAACAGGCTGACGCCGCTCATCTGGAAGGTCAGCAGCTCTTCGGCCAACGGCCGGATCGGCGTGAAATAGCCGACGAACGTCAGGCCGGTCAGCAGGCTGATGGCCAGCCACAAGGTGTGCTTGGCCGCGCGACGCATCAGCTTGTTCAGGCCCCACGGCGCGGCTTGCAACTTGATCCGCTGGTTGCGCTCGCCCTCGGTGATCTTCTCGCACCACATGAAGATCCAGGTCCACGAACTTTGCGGGCAGGTGTAGCCGCACCAGACCCGTCCCGCGAACACGGTGATCGCAAACAGGCCGAAGGCGGCAATGATCAACAGCGCCGACAGCAGGATGAAGTCCTGCGGCCAGAAGGTCGCACCGAAGATATGGAATTTGCTTTCGGAAAGATCCCAGAGCACCGCCTGGCGGCCACCCCAGTTCAACCACACGGTGCCGAAAAACAGCAAAAACAGAAAACCCGCACCGCTGATGCGCAGGTTGCGGAACAACCCGGTGAAGCTGCGGGTGTGGATGTGGTTGTCGCTGGATTTGGCCTTCATCTTTGGACGCGAAGGCTCGAATGTTTCTACGGTTCGGACGGGGATTCTCTCGCTCATGGTCTTTCGCTCATCAGCCTCCATCAGGCATGAGCACTATGAGCGGCGATCTGTTTGCATAACAGACTCAGGTATTGCATTAAAAAGCAGATCAGATGGTGCTGGGCGCACGGCCTGCGACAACTTGAAGCACCCGCCGCAGCTGGGCCCAAGGGTCTGACCCAAACAGTGGCGGCAGCTACTGTGCTAGCTCAGTCAAATCACCGAACCACTGTCGGTGGCTTTCAAGTGCCGGCGTTCATCCACCGTGCCTGCCTGTCAGGGACTCACCCTGTCAGCGGAGGTTTTTTCACAACCTGATTCCTGCTCATTGCTCGGGGTTTGCGAGAGTTCGTGCTGGCTGTAGTCAATATCACCGTGCAGCAGATGATTCTCCAGATCCCTGATGATCGAGCTTCTGGTTGATGGTTCTGAGGGGTTGCGTTCGGCTTCGAAGCAAAGAAATTCGTAGTTGAATATTTTCAAAGGGAGGCCAGCCGTCGGTTGGTCGTTCACGGTTGAGCGCGTGGTGCTGTGCGCTAGCGTTGTCTGTGAATTCGCTGACGCTGGAAAAAAACGTTTTCATGGCTGGCCACGCTCAAGGCTGACAGAGTGACGGCCATATAAGGCGTGGGATGTGCGTTTCGTAAAGTGTCGGGCGGGCAGAATTGGCGCTTTAGGATCGGTACTACGCGTTCTTGGGAAGAGTCATTCATTTTTTATGATATTCCCTGCTTTCGACGCAGGAGCGATCAACTGTTTTCATTACGGATCCACAATCACCGGCGGCATCGTCGTTGGTGGTTCTTCCCTTGGCGGTGGGATCGTGCCAGGAGTGGATTGTTCATTGTTCAAACCTCAGGTGGCACATGGCGTGAGTCGTGCTTTAGTTGGTGGACTAGTGGGTGGGTCGCAGCGCGAAGGACTTGATTGCGCAAATTGTTGATGAAACTTTCCCGGCGACTGTCGCTCGGAACCTAAGTGAGTGCATTCCGGGGCGGACAGTCCAGCGGGATGGCGACCAGACACAAACGCGTCCATGGGGCGTCAGGAGAGAGGCTCGATGACGGCTGAAAAACCGACTGAATTGAGCTACAACCCGCACATGCCGCTGTCGCAGGCGTTGTTGCTGCCGCGTATCGTCATGGAAAACATCATGCCGACCCTTGAAGGCGGGCAGTTCGCGGTCAAGGCCGTGGAGGGGCAGGATGTGGTGGTGACGGCCAAGGTCTTCGCCGACGGGCATGACAAGCTGGGGGTTCGCGTGCGCTGGCGGGCCGAGGACGAGGACGTCTGGCAAAGCGCGGTCATGAACGATCTGGGCAACAACGGTTGGCAAGGGCAGTTCCGGGTCCACAGCCAGGGCCGTTATCTGTTCTGTATCGAAGCCTGGATCGATCAGTTCGCCAGTTTTTGCTATGAGCTGGAAAAGAAGCATGCGGCGGCGGTGCCCGTCAGCCTGGAATTGCAGGAAGGGCGGATTCATGTACAACAAGCCGCCGAACGCAGCGAAGGGCAACTCAGCGAGCAACTGGCGGCCTTGCACCATGAACTGTCAGGACTGCTCGAAGCCGAGCAGGTCGCGCTGTTTTTGCACCAGCGTAGTGCCGACCTCATGGCCCGCGTCGATCATCGTGCTTACCTGAGCCTGAGCCCGGAGTACCCGCTGGATGTGGAGCGCGAACTGGCGCAGTTCGCCAGTTGGTATGAATTGTTCCCGCGTTCGATCACCGACAGTCCGGCGCGTCATGGCACCTTCAATGACGTGCATTCACGGCTGGCGATGATTCAGGACATGGGCTTCGATGTGCTGTATTTCCCGCCGATCCACCCGATCGGGCGCAGCTACCGCAAAGGCCCGAACAACTCCCTGACGGCGGGCCCCGATGATCCGGGCAGTCCCTATGCGATTGGTAGCGAGGAGGGCGGCCACGAGACGATTCACTCGCAGTTGGGTACCCGCGAAGACTTCCGGCGACTGGTGGCGGCCGCCGCGGCCCATGGTCTGGAAATCGCCCTCGACTTTGCCATCCAGTGTTCCCAGGACCACCCTTGGCTCAAGCAACACCCCGGCTGGTTCAACTGGCGGCCGGACGGCACGATCAAATATGCCGAGAACCCACCGAAGAAATACCAGGACATCGTCAACGTCGACTTCTATGCCCCCGAGGCGATTCCGAGCCTGTGGCTGGAACTGCGCGACGTCGTGGTGGGCTGGGTCGAGGAGGGTGTGAAGATCTTCCGCGTCGATAACCCGCACACCAAGCCTTTGCCGTTCTGGCAATGGCTGATCGCCGATGTACGGGCGTTGTACCCCGAGGTGATCTTCCTCGCCGAAGCCTTCACCACCCCGGCAATGATGGCGCGCCTGGGTAAGGTCGGTTATTCCCAGAGCTACACCTATTTCACCTGGCGCAACACCAAGGCCGAACTGGCGAGCTACTTCACGGAACTCAACGAATCGCCATGGCGCGAATGCTACCGGCCGAATTTTTTCGTCAATACACCGGACATCAACCCGGCGTTCCTCCACGAATCCGGGCGTCCCGGGTTCCTCATCCGTGCCGTGTTGGCGACCATGGGCTCAGGCTTGTGGGGCATGTATTCGGGTTTCGAGTTGTGCGAGTCGGCGCCGGTGCCGGGCAAGGAGGAGTACCTTGACTCCGAGAAGTACGAGATCCGCCCCAGGAACTTCAACGCGCCGGGCAACATCATTGCCGAGATCGCCCAGCTCAACCGCATTCGCCGACAGAACCCGGCGCTGCACACGCATCTGGGGCTGAAGGTCTACAACGCGTGGAACGACAATATCCTGTACTTCGGCAAACGCAGCTTTGACGGCAGCAATTTCATTCTGGTGGCGGTCAACCTCGATCCGCACAACGTGCAGGAAGCGAGCTTTGAGTTGCCCTTGTGGGAAATGGGCCTGCCCGATGACGCCAGCACTCACGGCGAAGACCTGATGAATGGCCATCGCTGGACCTGGTACGGCAAGCAGCAATTGATGCGGATCGATCCGGCGTATCAGCCGTTCGGGATTTGGAGGATTACCACTGCTTGAATGCGCCGCAAACCACCCTGTAGGAGCTGCCGAAGGCTGCGATCTTTTGCTTTACAGCGAAGATCAAAAGATCGCAGCCTTCGGCAGCTTCTACAGGGGGCGTTTTGAGAGCGGCCTTAATGAATTCCAGGAGTTTCACATGGCGAAGAAACCCAAGGCAGCCACGTTCATCAAGGACCCGCTCTGGTACAAGGACGCGGTGATCTATCAAGTTCATGTCAAATCGTATTTCGACTCCAACAACGACGGGATCGGCGATTTTCCCGGCCTCATCGCCAAGCTCGACTACATCGCCGACCTTGGGGTCAACACCATCTGGTTGTTGCCGTTCTATCCCTCGCCACGGCGCGACGACGGTTATGACATCGCCGAGTATCGCGGCGTACACAGTGACTACGGCACCATGGCCGATGCCCGGCGTTTCATTGCCGAGGCGCACAAACGCGGCCTGCGGGTGATCACCGAGCTGGTCATCAACCACACCTCCGACCAGCACCCGTGGTTCCAGCGCGCACGCAAGGCCAAAAAAGGTTCGGCTGCCCGGGACTTCTACGTGTGGTCCGATGACGATCAGAAATACGACGGCACCCGCATCATTTTCCTCGACACCGAAAAGTCCAACTGGACCTGGGACCCGGTGGCCGGCCAATACTTCTGGCACCGTTTCTATTCCCACCAGCCGGACCTGAACTTCGATAACCCGCAAGTGATGAAAGCAGTGCTGTCGGTGATGCGTTACTGGCTCGACATGGGCATCGACGGCTTGCGCCTGGACGCCATTCCCTACCTGATCGAACGCGACGGCACCAACAACGAGAACCTGCCGGAAACCCACGACGTCCTGAAAAAGATCCGCGCCGAAATCGACGCCAACTACCCCGACCGCATGCTGCTGGCCGAGGCCAATCAATGGCCGGAGGACACACAGCTGTACTTCGGCGACACCGATAAAAAAGGCCTGAACGGCGACGAATGCCACATGGCCTTTCACTTCCCGTTGATGCCGCGCATGTACATGGCGCTGGCCCAGGAAGATCGCTTCCCGATTACCGACATTCTGCGCCAGACCCCGGACATTCCCGCCAACTGCCAATGGGCAATCTTCCTGCGCAACCACGATGAGCTGACCCTGGAGATGGTCACCGACAAGGAGCGCGACTACCTGTGGAATTACTACGCTGCCGACCGCCGCGCACGGATCAATCTGGGCATTCGCCGCCGTCTGGCGCCTTTGGTTGAGCGCGACCGCCGTCGGGTCGAGCTGCTCAACAGCCTGCTACTGTCGATGCCCGGCACGCCGACCCTGTACTACGGCGATGAAATCGGCATGGGCGACAACATCTACCTCGGTGACCGCGACGGCGTACGCACGCCGATGCAATGGTCCATCGACCGCAATGGCGGTTTCTCCCGCGCCGACCCGGCCAGCCTGGTGCTGCCGCCGATCATGGACCCGCAATATGGCTACCTGTCGGTGAACGTCGAAACCCAGGCCGGCGATCCGCATTCGCTGTTGAACTGGACCCGGCGCATGCTTGCCGTGCGCAAGCAGTCCAAGGCCTTCGGGCGCGGTACGTTGAAAATGCTGTCGCCCAGCAACCGGCGGATTCTGGCCTACACCCGTGAATACACCGGGGTGGATGGCAAGCACGAAGTCATTCTGTGCGTGGCCAATGTGTCGCGCAGTGCCCAGGCCGCCGAGCTGGATTTGTCGGCCTACGTCGGCATGGTGCCGGTGGAAATGCTCGGGGGTAACGCGTTCCCGCCCATTGGCCAGCTGAATTTCCTCCTGACGCTGGCGCCCTACGGCTTTTACTGGTTCGGCCTCGCCGCGGAAAACCAGATGCCGAGCTGGCACGTGGAGCCCGCACAAAGCCTGCCGGACTTCACCACGCTGGTGCTGAAAAAACGCATGGAAGAGCTGCTCGAAGCGCCGTCACGCACCACGCTGGAGCAAAGCATCCTGCCGAGCTGGTTGCAGAATCGCCGCTGGTTCGCCGGCAAGGACGCCGCCATTGAACAGGTCGATCTGGCCTATGGCGTGCGTTTCGGCGATCCGCAGCATCCGGTGCTGTTCAGTGAGATCAATGTCACCAGTGGAGGCCAGCGCAGCCGCTACCAGTTGCCATTCGGCTTTATTTCCGAGGATCAGGTCGGTACTCCGTTGCCCCAGCAGTTGGCGTTGTCGCGGGTACGGCGTGGGCGCCAGGTCGGCCTGATCACCGATGCCTTCAGCCTGGACTCCTTTGTGCATGCCGTATTACAGGGCATTCAGGCCGGCACCGTGTTGGCATCCAGTGATGGCGACATTCGCTTCGAGTCCACCGCCGAACTTGAAAAACTCGGCCTCAATGCCGAGTCCCCGGTGCGATACCTGTCGGCCGAGCAGTCCAACAGCTCGGTGGTGATCGGCAACAGCCTGGTGCTGAAGCTGATCCGCAAGGTTGCCTGCGGTGTGCACCCGGAGCTGGAAATGAGCGCGTTCCTGACCGAAGCCGGGTTCAGCAATATTTCGCCATTGCTGGGTGCGGTGGTGCGCCGGGACGGGGCGGGTGAAGACAACCTGCTGATGATCGCCCAAGGCTATCTGAGTAACCAGGGCGACGCCTGGGAGTGGACGCAGAACAACCTCGAACGGGCGCTGCGCGATGAGCTGGCCGACGCCGTGTCCGAGCAGGAACAACACTACAACGCGCTCGGCGAACTGAAAGATTTCGCCGCTATGCTCGGTCAGCGCCTGGGGGAAATGCATCAGGTGCTGGCGGCGCCGAGTGCCAATCCGGACTTCTTGCCCCAGGTCACCACGCAGAAGGAGGCGCTGGCTTCGGCCAGGGATGTCGCGGCGCAAATCGATGACGCGTTGAACTTGCTCAAGCAGCATAAAAATCAACTGAATACGGCGGACCAGACCCTGGTCAGCCGTTTGCTGGACAATAGGAAAGCCATCCTCGGCCATGTACAGGCACTGGGCAAGAAGACCGCGGGCGGCTTGCGCATTCGTGTGCACGGCGACCTGCATTTGGGGCAGGTGTTGGTGATCAAGGGCGATGCCTACCTGATCGACTTCGAAGGCGAACCGGCCCGGCCATTGCATGACCGACGGGGCAAACACAGCCCGTACAAGGATGTCAGCGGCGTGCTGCGTTCCTTCGACTATGCGGCGGCGATGGCGATCAATGTGCAGAGCGTCGACAACACCGCGGCGGCCGATGCTGCGCGCTTGCGGGTCACCGATCGCTATTTGAGCGAGGCGCGGCAAGCATTTGTCGACGCTTATCGGCTGGCGGCAGCTAGTCTTGCCCATGCATGGCAAGATCCAGAAGGCGAGGATGCCGCGCTGGCGTTGTTCGGTCTGGAGAAGGCGGCGTATGAAGTGGCCTATGAGGCGGAAAATCGCCCCACCTGGTTGCCCGTGCCGTTGCACGGTTTATATGGATTATTGAGTGGGCTTAAACCCTTTTCCGATCTTGGTGGAGAGTAGTCATGAGTGTCTCGAACAAGGAACAGGGTCATCACAAAGAAGCGCTGCTGCCCAACACGCGGGATATCGATGCATTGGTGCGCGCCGAGCATATCGATCCTTTTGCCATTCTTGGCCCACATGGTGACGGTGCCGGCGGGCAATTCATCCGTGCTTACCTGCCGGGTGCCCTGAGTGTGCAGGTGCTGGCCAGGGACTCCGGCGAAGAGCTTGGTCACCTTGAAGTCACGGAGACGCCGGGGTTGTTCGTCGGGCATTTCCAGCATGCGCAAGCGTATCTGTTGCGCACCCGTTGGGCCGGCGGCGAGCAAACCGTAGAAGATCCTTACAGCTTTGGCCCGTTGCTGGGCGAAATGGACTTGTACCTGTTTGCCGAAGGCAATCACCGCGACCTCAGTGCATGTCTGGGCGCGCAACTGAAAACCGTGGACGGTGTCGACGGCGTGCGTTTTGCCGTGTGGGCACCGAATGCCCGGCGGGTGTCGGTGGTCGGCGATTTCAACGTCTGGGACGGGCGCCGGCACCCGATGCGCCTGCGTCATCCCACCGGTGTCTGGGAGTTGTTCATCCCGCGCCTGCAGGCCGGGGACACCTACAAATACGAGATTCTCGGCGCCCACGGCATACTGCCGTTGAAGGCTGATCCCGTGGCACTGGCCACCAGTCTGCCACCGGACACCGCCTCGAAAGTCGCTTCACCCTTGAACGTCGACTGGCAGGATCAGGACTGGATGATGGCCCGGGGCGACCGCCACCGGGTGACGGCGCCCTTGTCGATCTACGAATTGCACGCCGGCTCGTGGCAATGCGAGCTGGACGACCTGGGCGAAGTGGCCCGCCAGTACACCTGGCCGGAACTGACCGAGCGGCTGATTCCCTATGTCAAAGACCTGGGCTTCACCCACATCGAACTGATGCCGATCATGGAGCACCCGTTCGGCGGTTCGTGGGGCTATCAGTTGTTGTCGCAATTCGCGCCGAGTGCGCGGTATGGCACGCCGGACGAGTTCGCCGCCTTCGTCAACGCCTGCCATGTGGCCGGGCTCGGGGTGATCCTCGATTGGGTGCCGGCGCATTTCCCCACTGATATCCACGGCCTGGCCCAGTTCGACGGCACGGCGCTGTACGAGTACGGCAACCCGCAGGAAGGTTTCCACCAGGACTGGGACACGCTGATCTACAACCTGGGGCGCACCGAAGTGCACGGCTACATGCTGGCGTCGGCGCTGCACTGGCTCAAGCATTTCCATGTCGACGGCCTGCGGGTCGATGCGGTGGCCTCGATGCTGTACCGCGACTATTCGCGCAAGGCTGGCGAATGGGTGCCGAACCGCCATGGCGGGCGGGAGAACCTCGAAGCCATCGACTTCCTGCGCCACCTCAATGACGTGGTTGCCCTGGAAGCGCCCGGTGCATTGGTCATCGCCGAAGAATCCACCGCCTGGCCGGGTGTCAGCCAGGGCACGCAACAGGGCGGCCTGGGCTTTGCCTATAAATGGAACATGGGCTGGATGCACGATTCGTTGCATTACATCCAGCAGGACCCGGTGTATCGCGCCCACCACCACAACGAGCTGAGTTTCGGCCTGGTGTATGCCTGGTCCGAGCGCTTCATCCTGCCGATTTCCCACGATGAAGTGGTGCATGGCAAACACTCGCTGATCGACAAGATGCCCGGCGACCGCTGGCAGAAATTCGCCAACCTGCGGGCCTACCTGAGCTTCATGTGGGCGCATCCGGGCAAGAAGCTGTTGTTCATGGGCTGCGAGTTCGGCCAATGGCGCGAGTGGAACCATGACCAGCAACTGGACTGGTACCTGTTGCAATACTCCGAGCACAAGGGCGTGCAGAAACTGGTGTCTGACCTCAATCGCTTGTACCGCGAAGAGCCGGCGCTGCACGAGCAGGACGATGTGCCGCAGGGTTTCCAGTGGCTGATCGGCGATGACGCGATCAACAGCGTTTATGCCTGGCTGCGCTGGAGCAAGGACGGCCGGCCTGTGCTGGTGGTGGCCAACTTCACCCCGGTGCCGCGCGAGGCTTATCGCGTCGGGGTGCCGTTTGCCGGGCAGTGGAGTGAGGTGCTCAATAGCGATTCGTCGATTTATGCCGGTTCCAACTACGGCAATAGTGGTGGGGCGCTGGCCGAGGAAACGCCGAGCCATGGGCAGGCGTTGTCGTTGGTGCTGAATTTGCCGCCGTTGGCGGTGTTGATGTTAAGGCCGGAGGGGTAATTCAGACCTGAAGTAGAAGCTCTGGAGTGGGCTTGCAACCCAGTGCCACACTCCAGCGCTACATTGAAAGTTTTAATATGGCATTGCGGTGCGAGTGCCAGTGTGTCCTCGTATTTCTTTAAGGTTAACAACGTATTGGTTCTGGTTGCTCTCGCGTTTTCCGATACCGGTCACTACAAAATCTGCATGCGGTGTAAATACTAAATCTTTTTCAATTCGCACCGAGTATGGTGAATTTACATTTGCGGCGCTAAATCCATTTATCGCTATTAGGAGTGGCTTGGTCCCGTGCATGAATCCTTCAGCAACGCTCTTTTCCTTCGCTACCGAAAGAAAGCTCGTTGAATGAAGGACGGTTCCCTCCTCCTTTGCAGAGAAAAGTTCGTCTAGGCCTCTATCTGATATGTCTTGGCCACGATAATAGGTGGTTAGTGATGCTTCACTTTGATTGTAGAGTTGGTAGCTGATTTGTTCTGTGTTGTGCAGGTTAAAGACTTTGGCGGTAACTTTGATGGAGCTTTCTATATCTTTACCTGTCTTTCCGGAAAACTGTTCGTCTCCATGCCGCTTTGTTATTTCACGTAGCACTTCATTGCCGTTAATGGAAATCTGGGTTCCCGTTCGCATGGCGCTATTGATTGCCGCTGAGCCTTTATTTGTGGAATAGATGGCATTGAATTCGCGCATGTATTTATATTCTTGCGATGGTTTGCGAATTTCTTTTTCAGGTTTTGCGATTGCTAAACTACTTGTCTGTGTCGTTACTTCTTCAAGCGGTGAGTTCATTTCCTTTCGAACCCTTCGTATCGCTCTTTCAATCACCTCTGCGGGATGATTTTGCTCCTGAGCTATCTCTGCCATGAAACTCAGGGCCATCTCAGGATTTTTATAGTAATTTTTTTGAAAGCTTTTGGAGGCCATGATTGTTCGTGCCAGATCCCCGTGTGGTGACAAGCCATTTGGATCATGAAGAGCAATGGGGTTATTCCTGACCATTCGATAGAAGTTGAGGCCGTCAATTCCCCACGCTGGATCCGGATTAATCCACCGCTGCAACCACGGCGCGTAATACCTGAACCCATAGTAATAAAGCCCCGTCGCATCCCGCTCCTTGCCCGAATAGCGCACGGTCTTGTATTTGGCTTCTGTGGCCGAGCGGGCCGCGAAACACGCTGTGCCGCCATACGGGTAATACCATTCCTGGCTGATCAGGTCAGTGTTTTGGTCCAGTTCCAGTGCGCTGGATTGCAGGTGGTCATTGAGGCTGTAGCGCACCTGGTCGTTGGTGATGTTCTCCGACGGATTGGCAACCCAGTGCAGCACCTGAACGCTGTTACTTCCAGCGCTGGCGCAGATCACATGAAGGATTTCCCCAGTGCCGCCTTGGCTGCGGATCTCAACGCCGGGCAGGTAACGCACTTCACTGACCAGCGTGCGAGCGTTGGTCTGGCTTGCACGCACCTTGCGCACCCGTTGGCCACCGCCGTCGTAGAGGTAGCGTTCATAGTCATCATTGCCGTCTTCGCGGACGACCGGGCGCGCGCTGGACAGCTGATTGCGCAGGTCCCAGGCGAGCGATTGACCCGCTTGTAGTTCACGCAGGTTGCCATTGGCATCGAAACCGGTGGCCAGTTCTTCTTCGGTCGGCGGACGGCCGTTGCGTTCGGGCAAGCAGCGATTGCTGTATCGGGCGCGGGTCAAGGTGCGGCCATGGGCCTGAGCGCCGACGTGCGTCAGGTCCAGCAGGTTACCGCCGGCGTCGTAGTGATACGTCTGGCTGTAATTGGCAACCTGGTTGGGGTCGAGAGGCAAGGGCTGCAGGTCGGGCAGGGCGGGACCGCCATGCCCAGTCTTTGCCTCCCATCCGGTGGCTTCGATCAATTGATCGAGGGTGTCGTAGCGATAGGTCTTGATCGGTTCGATGCGCTGGTTGTTGAAGTAGCGGATCGGCTGGGCGGTATCTTCGAGGCTCAGAACGTTGCCGACTGCGTCATAGCGGTACTTCAGATCCTGCAGCGGCGTGCCGTTGGCTTTGTGGGCGCTCAGGCCGATGAGGCGGCCATCCGCAGGATCGTAGCGGTGGCGGGTGACGACGCCATTGCCGGCGGTTTCTGACTCGATCTGGCCGGAGGCGTTGTAGCGAAGATCGCTGACCAGCGTCCGTTCTGTTTGGCCTTCACCGGCCAAGATCAGTCGCGTGTCGCTCAATTCACCGGCGACGGTGTAGGTAAAACGCTGCTGATTACCCAGTGCATCGATTTGCTGGAACAGTTCACCGCTGGCGGCATAGTGCAGGGCGGTGATGGCGCCCTCAGCAGGCTCAAGTAACGCATCGCGGGCGGGCACGGTGTCGGGCCAGTTCACGGGATTGGTTTCGAGCAAAAAATGCCGCGTCTGTTGTAGCAGTGCGCCAGCGATGCCGAGATCATTAAGGTGCAACGTCCCCGCCGGGTCGTCGTGGCGAATCAACTGACCGCACAGATTACGTGAGGCCGCGCCGGCATCGACTCCCGCATAAGTAAAACGCTCAAGGACATGCTCGGCGACATCTTCACCACGTTCATGCACGGCCACCGGCCGCAGCAGTTCATCGAACTCAGTCAGGGAATGGCTGCCGCGCCCGTCCCAAGCTTCGACACGTTGCCCGGCTGCACTGTGCAATGCCACTCGCCACCCCGCGTCCACGCTGTCACTCGACAACGGTACGCCGGACAAACTGAACACCTGGCTAAGGTTGGCCGGCACCGAGGCATCGTTCTGCGCCAAGGCAAACAGATACGGGTCACGGCTGGCCAGCGGCCGCCCGGCGGCATCGAACCGTTGATGCGTCACCCGCGCTTCAAGCGGATCGGCCGCCAGCCGCCGATGGTATTGAATGGCCCTGACCCCCAGGCCACGGGGATCTGAAACCGCAAGGTTCGGTGTGCCGTGATGCGCATAGTCCAATGACATTCGTGATGCTCTCGATCAGAGTGACCTGCCATTACAATGCATTACCCGCAGGGCCGCGGATACTGTAAGAAATACCAGTTTTTACCAGCGCATCCGCACATCCAGGCTGCCAATCAATCCGTTCAAATCACTGTCATCCACGTCGCTGCTGTAGTCGGCGCTGACATACAGGCCCACGGTCGGCGTCACTTTGGCGACCTGGCCCAGACCCAGTTCGACGGTCGAGGAACTACGGCTACTGCTGATCTTGTCGACCTGATCGAGGGTCACGGTGTTGCCGGTATACGGGGTGTCCAGGGTGATGCGCTGATTGATCAATTGCGCCTTGGGGTTCAATCACCCGGTTCTCGCCAAGGCCGATGGGGAAACCACCTTCCACCGACAACGTCCTCGCACTGCCCTCGGTGGCTCTTCGGGTCCCTTGCTCGTTGCGGCCGAAGCCGCTGACTCCAGACCGACCCTTTGCATATGGCCGCTGGCGCTTTGCAGGGTAAATATCGCCGGGCCTTTGAGTTCGTGGGTGCCGGGGACGGCCAACCCCAGGGAAAGGTAATCGGTTTGTACCTGGCGAGAGGGCTGGCCGTAGAGTTGGTCCCAGGCCGTGGGCGCGGCGTCTTCGGTGGATCGTCAAAAAAAAATCAGGCCGGAGCGCTTTTCAACCCTCACCACGTCACCCGAACCCCCACGTTACCGAACGTTCCCCGTTGTTGGTTGCTGTCGATATTGCTGGTGTAGTCGAGTCCGGCGTACACGCTGACCGAGGCTGCAACGCTCAGCACCATGCCGATACCGAGGTCGGCGGACGAGGTTCGTTGCTCGGTTTCGACCTGATCGACATGGTCAAAGGTGACCGTGTCGGTACCGGTGAAGGTGTGCCAGATATTGGCCCGCAGGTACGGTTCCAACGGCCGGCCGCTGACCTCGTAGCGACCCTTCAGGCGTGCGCCGACGCGAGCGGTCCAGGCGCTGTCGGAGTCGAACGAGACATGGGAGATGCCGTCGTCCTGGCTGTCGAGTTTGACCTTCTGATAAATCGCCTGGGCCTGGGGTTCGATCACCCAGCTACCGGCCACCGCAATCGGATACCCGACTTCTGCCGATAACGTCGTGACGTGACCGTCATTGTCGATCTTCAGTCCACTTTCGGAACGGTTGTCACCGTTGAGCCAGGTATACATGGCCACGGTATCGAGATAGGCGCCGGCAGGATCGGTCAGGGTCCAGTAAACGCCAAGACTGTCACCTTGCAACTCCACCTTGCCGGAGCGTTTGCCTTCAAAGCCCTCGTTGAAACCGTCGACATCGCCTTGCAATCGACTGTGGCCGATAAAGAAACCGCTGCGCTGGGTTTGACCACTGGCCAACTGCGAAGCGAACAGGTCATTGCCGACCTGAAAGCCATTGAGCGAACCATCCAGTCTTGGCTTGACGGTGCCGGTCCAGGTCTGCTCGAGGTTCTTGCCATAGACCCGGCCCCAACCGGCGCTCAAGGCACCGGTTTCGGTCAGCAGGCGCTGATCGCCCTGACGGTCATGAAAAGTGCCCAAGGCGGTCAGGCTCAACTGTGCTGCTGCCGGCGGCACCACCGACCAGGTGGGCACTGCCTCGCGGTACAGGGGGATCGGGGCGGCACCGGGTACGGCGGCCGGTAACACCGGGGCTTCGACGGTTGCAACCCCATCAACACCGGAAGCCACAACCACCGGCGCGGCCACCGGCACCGCCACGATGGGCACCAGCGTCGGCGGCAAGGCGGGATCAGGATTGGCAACCGCAACCACTGGCGGCGCCACAACCGAGGAACGCAGGTACCAACTGTTTTCGCTGCCCGGTGTGATACCGCCTTTGAACAGGCGGTAATCGAAGGCGCCGACCGACACTGGCGCTTTCAGGGCGAACGCAGTGTTGTCGCTGACTGCCGTGCCTTTGGCCTGTACCAACTGGATGCCGTTTTGCTGGGTCAGGGCGCCTACGCCGCCAACGTTGGTGACGCTGATCAGGGTGCTGCCGGTCAGCGTCCCGTTGTTGACCACCAGCTTGTCGCTGGGAGAACTGTCATCGCCCACGGCGCTTTGCAGCAGCAACTGGCCGCCGTTACCCACGTAATTGCCTTCAACCGTCAGGCTGTCATTGGTGCGCGAGTTGCCACCGGTGAGGTCGATGACCCCGCTGTTGTTCAAGGTAACGAGCCGACCTGCAGTCAATGGCGCGATGCTGCCCTGCACCGACGTCAGCGTGCTGCTGCCATCGACGTTGAACACGCCCGTGCCGCTGGTGCTGTCCCCCAATTGAAAAGTGCCATCGAGATCAAAGCGCGAGCTGTTGCCGAGGTTGACCGTTTCCCAGTTGACGTAGCGGGTGGCGCCTGACGAGGTGGTGTGATCGAAGGTCAGCAGGTCATTGCCAACCCCGCCATTGAGGCTCGGGGTGAGGGTGCTTTCGGTGAGATTGCGCAAGGTCGCGCTATCGTCGCCCGCCTCAAGGAGAATTTGCGAGTGGATGATCCCGCCGCCGTCCCACACCAGGCTGTCATCGCCGTTGCCGGCGCGGATCTCGCCGACGACTTCCCCGCCGGTAACCGTGATGCTGTCGTTGCCATTGCTGACACTGATGTTGCCGCCGATACGGCCACCGGAAACGATGATGGTATCGGTGCCCAAACCGGTCACCAGGTTGCCGAGGATCTGCCCACCGGACATATCGAAAATATTGTTATCGAGTTTCATGTCGACCCGGCCAATGGTGCCGCCGGTCATTTTGGCGATGTCGCCATCCTCGAAAGCGCCGACGATGGTGCCGCCGGTCATCAGGAAGGTATCGTGACCGTCCCCTTGGGCCAGGGACTGAATGGTCCCGCCAGACATGACGAAGTTATCGATGCCACTGCCCTGGCTGACCTCCCCGGTGACTTGCCCGGCACTGATTGTGAAGCTGTCCGCTGCGTCGCCCTGATCCACCGCGCCGGCCACGATGCCCGAGGCCATGGTCACGGTGTCGGTACCCGCGCCGAAGGTCACGTTGCCGTTGATCCTGCCGGTGCCATTGGTGGGGAAGGTCAGGGAGTTATTGCCCGACAAATCGGTCAGCGGCCCGCTGGTGGCGCTGTCGCACACGAAGTTGTCGTTACCGGCGGTGGGGGAGATTGTGCAGGCTGCTTGGGTGGGCTGGGGCCAGTTCACACATAACCAGATTGAGAACAGGCAGGCGCCATAACGGTACTTGGACAGATCTGTCGAAAACTCCATGCTTGCCTCCGCGATGGGATCAACTTCCGTTCCTTGGGTTGTCAGGAACGACCAGGAATCAGACGTGCTCGGCAGCGCGAGTTGCAAGACAACATCGGGAAAAACAGTGACCCGCAAATACCATCGGCAACCAAGGCGCTACGTGTGTGTCGCAAGCCCCTGCGGATATCCGTCAGGGCGTCACCAACGTAGCAGGCATGGATCCAACGTGGCTACTGTCAGAAATAACAGGTGGGGGACGATTTTTCGTCAATTGGCACTGAATGGCCGTGATTCAAAGATGCACTTCCACCGCCAATGGCAAATGGTCTGAAAGGTGCGTCCACGGCTTGTTCCCGAGTATTTGCGGCTCGTGGCTGCTGGCATTGCGCAGGTAGACGCGGTCCAGGCGCAGCAAGGGGAACCGCGCGGGGTAGGTTTTGGCCGGGCGGCCATGGTGGCGTTCGAAGGCTTCGTGCAGATAATTGCGACGAGCCAGGGCGGCATTGCCCTGCATCTGCCAGTCATTGAAGTCGCCGGCAATGATCACCGGCGCCTGCTCGGGCAGGGACTCAAGGAGTTGGCAGAGCAACTGCAACTGCAGCTGACGATGACTTTCCAGCAGGCTGAGGTGCACGCAAATGGCATGCACTTCGTTATGCCCCGGCACGTCCAGTACGCAGTGCAGCAAGCCGCGACGTTCCGGGCCGGTAATGGAAACATCCAGGTTTCGGTACTCGCGGATCGGGTATTTCGACAGCAGGGCATTGCCATGATGACCGTCGGGATAGACGGCATTGCGTCCATAGGCGAAGTCGCCCCACATGCTGTCGGCGAGAAATTCATATTGCGAGGTTTGTGGCCAATCGTTGTAGCGGGAGGAATACCGGTCGTGTTCGCCGACGACTTCTTGCAGAAACACCAGGTCTGCCGACGTACTGCGCACCGCTTCACGCAACTCTGGGAGGATGAAGCGCCGGTTGAGTGCGGTAAACCCCTTATGGGTGTTGACCGTCAGCACGCGAAGCCGATGAATCGCCGGGGGTGTGTTCAATGGCGTTGATTGGGCTACCTGCCGTTTTGAATGACTGGCCACATCCACTCCTCTGATTCAGGGCTGCTTATGTATGCGACTGATGCGTCGGCAGGCAGTTCAGTCTGATGGGGTGCGCTGTCAAACCAACACGATTTCATAAGGCAAACGGATACGCTCGAGCAGCGCCCGCGGCAGCAATGGCGCGAGGCCGATGGCCGGTTCGCCGTCGAGTTGGCTGGCGTAGGCGTGAATGGCGTGGCTCTTGCGGGCGACGGTCCAGGTATCGAGGCGCACCTTGCGTGCACGATGCCAGGGAATCAACTCCCGGTCCCGTGCCGGCCAGTGCCAGGCCCAGAGCGGTACGTCGTTGTAGGATGCCCCTGCGTTGGCCGCGGCCCTGGCGCTGGCCCGGCCGACGGTGTCGTGGTCGAGGTTGCCGTCCTCGCACCAGGTGCTGAACACCACATCACCTGGACGCAGGTAGCGCGTGATGAATCGGGCGATCTGTTCTTCGTGTTCCACCAGGGCGTTGTCGGTAAACCCGCCACGAATCCACTTCAGGCTGTGCATCGGCAAACCGAGTCGGCGGATGGCTTCCACGCTTTCCTGGGGACGAAATACGCTGAGGCGTTTTTCCGACCACTGCCGAGAGCCTGGATGGCTGGCGCTGCCGTCGGTGATCGAGATCAATTGCAGCGGGTGGCCCAGGTTGCTGAGCAATTGCAGCAGGCCGCCGCAGGTCACGACTTCATCGCCGGGGTGCGGGGCAATGAGCACCGCGCGTGAGCCGGTGGGCACCAGGGATTGGGTGCTGATGACCGGGATGCTGTCCAGTTGCGGGGCACTGTTCCAGATTTGTGATGGCAGGCTGGCTTCGCTGACGGAAACGGATTTCATGGGGATTACGTCCTTGTTGTGTTTCGCCCTCAGTCGTGTGCGAGCCAGGGCCGGCAGACCCGTGAGGGCTCGTTGAAAGCAATGTGCGACAAGCCTAACCCTGGATTGCCGCGAATCGAGTATTGCTCATGTAACGCTATTCGTCGCGTCGCGAGCTTATCCAGAATGATTTTTCCGCTCTGCGGTGTTGCGGCCATGAATGCCTGGAGTCTCTTTTACTCTTCTTCCTCATGCTGCAACTCGAACAGCAGCAACGAGCGGCCGGTGACCGAGTACTTGTGGCCAAACTCGAAGCGCTCCTGGCCGTGGATCGACGGCTGGTTGGTGTCTATCATGCACGTCCAGAAACCACCGTCAGGCACTTCCGGCAGCCGGAAATTGACGATGTCGTGATGCGCGTTGACCACCAGCATCAACGTTGCGTCGGCGCCTTTGCGGCGAATGCCGGTTTCCTGGGCGCGGCCATCGAGCAGCATGCCCAGGCAGCGATTGTGCGCATCGTGCCAATGCCTGGTGGTCATTTGCGTGCCGTCCGGCGCCAGCCAGGTCACGTCCTTGACGCCGATGTCCTCGTTGTAATTACCCACCAGGAAACGCCCGCGCCGCAGGATCGGGTAGGTCAGGCGCAACTTGATCAGGCGTTTGACGAACTTGAGCAGGGCCTTGCCGTCTTCGCTGAGGTCCCAGTTGACCCAGCCGATCTCGCTGTCCTGGCAGTACGCATTGTTGTTGCCGTCCTGGGTGCGGGCGAATTCGTCGCCGGCCACCAGCATCGGCGTGCCCTGGGCCAGCAGCAGGGTGGCGAAGAAATTGCGCATCTGCCGATGGCGCAATGCGTTGATGTCGGGATCGTCGGTGGGGCCTTCGACGCCGTGGTTCCACGACAGGTTGTTGTTGCTGCCATCCTGATTGTCTTCGTCGTTGGCTTCGTTGTGCTTGTCGTTGTACGACACCAGGTCGTTGAGGGTGAAGCCGTCATGGGCGGTGACGAAGTTCACCGATGAGTAGGGCCGCCGGCCACGTTGATTGAACATTTCCCCCGAAGCGGTCAGGCGGCTGGCGAAATCCGCCAGTTGCCCATCGTCGCCTTTCCAGAAGGCGCGCACGGTGTCGCGGAATTTGTCGTTCCACTCGACCCAGCCCGGCGGAAAATTGCCGACCTGATAACCACCGGGGCCGCAGTCCCAGGCTTCGGCGATCAGTTTGACCTGGCGCAGCACCGGGTCCTGGCGGCAGGCCACGAGGAAACTGTGGCGTTCGTCGAAACCGTCGTGGTAACGCCCGAGGATGGTTGCCAGGTCGAAGCGGAAACCGTCCACGTGCATTTCCGAGGCCCAGTAGCGCAGGGAGTCGGTGACCATTTGCAGCACGCAGGGATGGCTCAGGTCCAGGGTGTTGCCGGTGCCGGAATCGTTGATATAGAAGCGTTTGTCATCGGGCTTGAGGCGGTAGTAGGACACGTTGTCGATGCCGCGCATGGACAGGGTCGGGCCTTGTTCATTGCCCTCGGCGGTGTGGTTGTAGACCACGTCGAGGATCACCTCCAGATTGGCTTCGTGCAGGTGCGCGACCATTTCCTTGAATTCGGCAATCTTGCCACTGGCCAGGTAACGCGGGTCGGGGGCGAAGAACGCAATGCTGTTGTAGCCCCAATAATTGGTCATGCCCTTGTGCAACAAATGCTGGTCGTTGACGAACGCGTGGATCGGCAGCAACTCCACGGTCGACACGCCGAGTTTGCGGATGTGCTCCACCACGTCATCGACCATCAACCCGGCAAAGGTGCCGCGCAGGTTTTCGGGGACGGCAGGGTGACGCATGCTGAAGCCGCGCACATGGGTTTCATAGATGATTGTCTTGTCCCACGGCACGCTGACGCGGTGGTCGTGGCCCCAGGTGTGCGCCGGGTCGATGACCTTGCATTTGGGCACGAAGGGCGCGCTGTCCCGTTTATCGAAGCTGAGGTCGGCGTCGGGGTGGCCGATGGTGTAGCCGAACAGCGCTTCGGACCATTTCAGCTTGCCGACCAGTTGTTTGGCGTAGGGGTCGATCAGCAGTTTGTTGGGGTTGAAGCGATGGCCGTTGGCCGGGTCGTACGGGCCGTAGACGCGATAGCCGTAGATCAGCCCCGGATGGGCGTCGGGCAAGTAGCCGTGGTAGATCTCGTCGGTGTATTCGGGCAGTTCGATGCGTTCGAGTTCCACCTCGCCGGCGTCGTCGAACAGGCACAGTTCAACTTTGGTGGCGTGGGCGGAAAACAGCGCGAAGTTGACGCCCAGTCCATCCCAGGTGGCACCCAGCGGAAAGGGCAGGCCTTCGCGGATTCGCGTGGCTTCGGCACGCGGGGCTGGCGTGGCGGCTTTCTTTGGGCTGGTCATAAGTGCTCCTGCAAACTCAAAACCTATGGCGACTGGCACGCCGCCATCGCGAGCAGGCTCGCTCCTACATTTATCGGGAACGGGCCGCAAATTTTTGAACGACACAGATCCCATGTAGGAGCGAGCCTGCTCGCGATGAGGCCATAAGGCTCAATATTCATGGTAACTCTTCACAAGCCCTGTCAGGACAGTCTCAAACCGCCGGCGGTTTTCGCGCAGCCCGGGGCTTTTTCTCGACTGCCTTTTCTCCGGGCGGGATGACTTTCGAAGCTGCCGCAGGTTTGGCCTTGGCTTTCGGCGCGGCGGTCTTGCCATTGAGGGTCTTGTCCGGGCTGAGTTTTGCGTCTGCGGTTTTCTTCGGCGCTGCCTTGCTGGCGGGGGCCTTCGTGGACTTTTTCGGGGCCAGGGCTTCGGCTTCTGCCAGTTTGAGCGCCATCTCCCAATGGCGGGCTTCCTGACCTTCAGGTTTTCCTTCGGATTCCCAGATCTGATAGGCGAACTCGCGGATGCGTTTGTCGTTGGTACTCATCGTAATGCTCCTGAACTGAACTCAAGTGTGGGCAGTTTGAATAATGAGATTGACCGGGAAATCCCCCAGCGCGGCGCTGACCAGCAGCTCCCTGTGTTGTGTGACTGTGATGCGGGAAAAAAGTCCCTCTATATGTTCGTCAGGGACGGTGAACGGCAGTTTGACCCGGGTATCGCCCCACAGCGGCGCGTGGACCTGTGGTTCGGCACCGTTTTCCAGCAGCTCGGCACAACGTATCGGCACAATCACGATGGCGCGTTTCCCCTCCCGTTCACGGACAAATCCCAGTACTCGATGGGCCTCGCTGCCCACCACTTCCAGGGCCTGGTAAGTGCCACGCCGAAACAGCTCGGCATGCTCGGCACGCAGGCCCAAGGTGCGGGCAATCAGGGCTTGCTTGATGCGCCCGTCATGCCAGTTCAGCAACAAGTCCGGCAGGTCCACCGCTTGCTGCAGTGCCTGCAGGCGGCTGGCGTAATCCACCGGGCGACGGTTGTCCGGATCGACCAGGCTGAAGTCCCAGAAATCGTTGCCCTGATACAAATCCGGTACGCCGGGCACGGTCATGCGCAGCAAGGTTTGCGCCAAACCGTTGAGTGCACCGGGGACGGCAATCGAACGGGCAGCCTTGGCCAGGGCCGTACGCAACAACTCGCCTTCGGGGCTGAGCAACAGGCGCTGGATGAAGTCCTCGCTCGCCTGCTCACAAGGGTCATTGGGTGCGTTCCAGCTGCTTTGCAATTTGGCTTCGCGCAGGGCCTTGCGTTGCCACTGGCAGAGGCGTTTTGCGTAGTCCTCTAGCGCCGGCGGATGATCGACAGCCAACTCCAGCGGCCAGCTGCCAAGAATCGCTTGATACAGAATCAACTCATCGCCCGCCGACGGCACTTGATCGTCACTGCGCAGTGGCCGGGCGAGAGTGCGCCACAGACCGATCTGGTCGGCGTACCAGTCGCTGCGCTCACTCAATACCGCCAGCCGCGCCCGTGAATCTTCCCCGCGCTTGTGGTCGTGGGTGGCGCTGGCCAGCAGATTGTCCGGGAAGGTGTCGAGGCGCTCGATGCAGGCTTGATGAAAGTCGGCAACCGGCGCACTGAACTGCTCGGTGTTGAACCCCACGTCGTTGCGCGAGAGCAGGACCGCCGACCGATAGAACGCGGTGTCTTCCACCGCTTTCGCCGCGGCCGGCGAGGTCAGTTGCTGGAAACGTACGCAGGCGTGCTTGAGGCGTTTGCGCTGGCGACCGGCCCGGCGCTGCCGCCAGGGTTCACCGCCGAGCCAGCCGGCCAGGCAGTCGAGCACCGGCCAGTCCGCCTCACCCAGGGTTTGCCGGGCACCGTCCATGGCCCGTTGGAAAAACACCTCGTCCTGGGCCGACCGGCCGAGGGCGCTGATGTAGGTGCGGTACACCGGAAAATGCACGATCAGCGCCTGCAAGGCCCGGCGAATGGCGCCGAAGGTCAGATCGCGGGTCATCAGATTGTCCCGGGCCACTTGCAGCAAGGCCTGGGCGACGCTTTCGAAATCCCCGGCGAGGGAGCCATTGAGGATTTGCTGACGGGCCAGTTGTGCTTCCCGGGAGAAGTCGGCGGGCCGCTCGCTGTGGTAATGCCAGAGTTCGGCCAGTGTCTGCGCACCCCGGGGATCGTGTTGCAGCAGTGACAACTGGTTCATGAATTCGTAACCGGTGGTGCCGTCCACCGACCAGTCGCGATGCAGGGTTTCGCCTTCGCCGAGGATCTTTTCGACATAGATGGGCAGGTGGCGCCCCGCGGACAGGCTGTCGACCCGACGGCGCAGTTTTCGGCAGTAGCCCCGCGGGTCGGCGAGGCCGTCGATATGGTCGATGCGCAACCCGTCGATCAGCCCTTCAGCCACCAGTTGGAAGATCTTCGCGTGGGTGGCTTCGAACACGGCGGGACGCTCGACGCGCAGCCCACCGAGTTCATTGATATCAAAGAAGCGCCGCCAGTTGATGTCGTCGGCGGCGGTGCGCCAACTGGCCAGGCGATAGCTCTGGCGCTCCAGCAGGTTGTGCAGGCGCTGGAAGCCTTCGCGGGTCACTGAGTCGTAGTTTTTCAGGTGTTGGTCAATGGCTTGGGCAATGGCCGGATCGCTGACCAGGTCGCGTAGTTCTGCTTTCAGCGGTCGCGCCAGGCTGTGGGCATCGGTCTGGTAGCTCAGGGTGCTGAAGCGATCGGCCAGGGATTTGAGTTGTTCGGCCTGTTGCGTATCGAGCGGCGCATCGACCTTGAGCAGCTCGCCGTAATCCCAGGGGCAAATGGGAAAGCGGTGTTCGTAGTACTCGACATGAAAGCTTCCGTGCCAGGCATCGAAGCGCAGGGGCAGGGTGCCGTCCTGCAACGCGACGCCATAGTCGCTGCCGAGAAACGGCAGGAGCAACTGGCCCTCCATCAACGGGTCGGGCGAGTGCCACTGGATGTCGAAAAACTCGCCGTAGGGGCTCAGGCGCCCCCACTCCAGCAAATCCAGCCACCAGGGATTATCACTGCCGCCGACCGCCATGTGGTTGGAGACGATATCGAGGATCAACCCCATGTTGTGCCCGTGCAGGGCACCGACCAGACTGCGCAGCGCCACCTCACCGCCCAGCTCCGGATTGACCCTTGTCGGGTCCACCACGTCATAGCCGTGCATCGACCCGACGCGCGCGCGCAACAGCGGGGAGGCGTAGACATGGCTGATGCCGAGACGGGCGAAATACGGCACCAGTGGCACCGCATCTTCCAGCGTGAAGCCTTTATGAAATTGCAGGCGCAACGTGGCGCGCAGTGGTCGGCTCGGCACTTGAGTCATCGATCACGCTCGGCCGCCTGAAGTCGCGCACAGGCGAGCAGTTCCAGACGCCGCGCGGCATCCGCTCCATCGAGCAGGGCCTCGCTGTATCCGGGCAAGCGCCGCGACCAGTTCGGGTGAGTATCGATGGTGCCCGGCAGATTGGCCTGTTGTTCCACGCCAAGGGCATCTTCCAGTGGCAGCAACACCAACGGCGACCGGGTATGGCCGAGGAAGCGCACGCTGGCGTCGAGCACCTGGTCGGTTTCGTGGGACTCTTCGCGAAAGTTCTGCGGGTCCTGACTCAACGCCCGGCGCAGGCCCTCACGCTCGCGCTCGCGGTGCTGGCGCCATTCGATTTCAGTGCTGGCATCGACCATGCCGAGCCGGGCGTTCCAGTCGATATCGCGGCCATGCCACCAGCCGTTGAGGGTGGGCAGGTCATGGGTGCTGGTGGTCGCCAGGGCGTTGTCCGGCCAGTCGAGGATCGGCTTGAAGTGCGTGTTGTCCTGTTCGAACAGCAACACCCGCATGCCGAGTATCGAACGGGCGATGAGTTTTTCCCGCAGGCCGTCCTGCACGGTGCCGAGGTCTTCGCCAAGGACGATGGCTTGATGGCGATGGGATTCAAGCGTCAGCAGGCGCAGCAGGTCGTCCACCGGGTAATACAGGTAGGCGCCGTCGGCTGGCGGCGAGCCATTGGGGATCACCCACAAACGTTGCAAGCCCATGACGTGATCGATGCGCAAGCCTCCGGAGTGGGCGAAGTTGGCCCGCAACATTTCGATGAAGGCCCGGAAACCGTTGCGCACCAGGCCTTCAGGGGAGAACGCGGAAATCCCCCAGCCCTGGCCAGTGCGGTTGAGAATGTCCGGTGGTGCACCGACGGTGAGGGCGGCGAGCAGTTCGTCCTGACGGCTCCAGGCCTGGCTGCCGCCGCCATCGGCACCGACGGCCAGATCGGCAATCAGGCCGATGCTCATGCCGCTGGCGCGGGCGGCGGTTTGCGCGCGCTCCAGGCAGCGCGTGATCAGCCACTGGCAGAAGGCGAAGAAGCCGATGCGCCCGGCATTTTCTTCGGCGAATGCCGCCAGTTCGGCGCTGCGCGGGTTGCGCCAGGGTTCGGGCCACTGCCGCCAGTCGAGGTGTTCACCGCGGGCGGCGCGAGCCTCCTGGATGGCTTCGAAGCGGCAGTGATTTTCCAGCGCTTCGCCAGCGGCGTGACGAAAACTGCTGAAGTCTTCGTGCAACGGGTGTTCACCCTGGACGAAGCCTTCATACAGGGCCTGCAACAACCGATGCTTGGCTTCGGCGGCGGCCGGCCAGTCAATCAGCGGATGTTCTTCCAGCGCCTTGAGTTCAATGGCCAAGCCGGTTGCATCGATGGCGGTACGCAGGGCGCGTTCGCCGAGAATGGTGCCGGGGGCGCAGTAAAGGCTGTTGAGAAACAAACGGCTGGACGGCGAATATGGGCTATAGCGTTGGGTGTCACTGGAAAACATCGCATGCAACGGGCTGATCGCCAGCGCCTCGGCGCCACGCTCACCGGCCACCCGGGCGAGGTCCTCCAGCGCCTGGGTGTCACCAAACCCGCCATCACCGGGGCGGCGCAAGCCATACAACTGCACGCTCAGGCCCCAGGCACGAGGAATGGGGTTATCCACGGCATCGGCCACGCTGTAACAACGGGATGGGGCCACCGCCAGAGTGAAGGTTTGTCCGTCGATGCCGACCTGTTGATAGCCGACCGGTACCAGCCCCGGCAGCACCGCGTTGGCGTCCAGTTTCAGGTTGAGCCGCGAACCGTCTTCGAGGTGGATTTCGCAAGGGGTCTGGGGCTCGAAATAACGCGCCAGGTCCAGGCCCACCCCGACATCGGCGGTGATCAATGGCGGCAAGTGATGGGTCTGTTGCGCCGCTTGCAACTCCAGCAGGCTGGTGTCGATTTCCTGGGCACTGCCGGCTGGGTGGCCAAGGCCGCTCAGCACGTTGCGCAACACTGAAGGCGCGACTTTTTGCGGGCGACCGTTGGCGTCGATCCAGTCGACCGCGAGGCCGGCACGGCTGGCCAGGATTTCCAGTTGCGCATCACTCATGGACGCTCTCCATACGGGGTAGCAAAGGGGCTGCGGCGGCGAGGCTGACGAGCGCGCAATACGGGGCAAGGGTGCCCTGGTCCAGAAGGCCGGCGCTCTCTGGCGGGTATTCGAACAACCGCGCGGCACCGGTCTGTGAGGTGTGGCCTACGGGCCTGTCGCTGAGGTTCAGGTCAATGCGCAGTTGGCTGCCATCGCCCAATCGCCAGGCTGCACTGACCGCGCCTTGGCCCAGCACGTCGGTGCCCAGTGCCTGGGTGCCCGGCAAGTGCGGGACGATGAGCCGGTGACGGATCTGCAACAGTCGGCAGTACAAGTCGTGCATCTCGCTGTGGCCGATCGAGGGCAGGACAGGGCGGGACGCCGCAAATGTCTGCGGATCGTTCGGGTCCGGAATGTGTTCGCGTTGACGCGGGTCCGCAAACGCGCTGAACGCCGCGAACTCGTTGCGCCGGCCATCGCGTACCCGTTTTGCCAATTCACCGTGATGGCTGGTGAAAAACAGAAAGGGTTGTTCGACGGCAAACTCGTCACCCATGAACAGCAGCGGAATCATCGGCGACAGGAGCAGCAACACCGTGGCGGCCTGCAGCGCTTGCGGGTGGGCGAGTTGATGCAGGCGCTCGCCGAAGGCCCGGTTGCCGATCTGGTCATGATTCTGCAAAAACAGGATGAATGCGCCGGGGGGCAAATGCCCGCTGGGTTCACCGCGTGCCACACCATGGCGGTTGAGATGGCCCTGGAACACGAAACCCTGGCTCAGGCAGCGCGCCAGTTGTTCGGTGGGGTTTTGCGCGTAGTCGGCGTAATAGGCGTCGGTTTCGCCGGTCAGCAATACGTGCAGGGCGTTGTGGCCGTCATCATTCCATTGCGCGTCGTAACCCTGTTCGAGCAGGCTGGCCTGGTTGTGTTCGTTCTCGACCATCAGCCACACATGCCGCGCCGGTCCCGTCTGCTGGCGCACCCGTTGCGCCAGTTCCTGAAGAAAGTCCGGGTCTTCGATGGCGTGCACCGCGTCCAGGCGCAATCCGTCGAAACGGTATTCCAGCAGCCACATCAAGGCGTTTTCGATGAAGAAGTCCCGTACTTCGCGACGGCGCAAGTCGATGGCCGCGCCCCATGGCGTGTGTTGGTCTTCGCGAAAGAAAGCACTGGCATAACGATGCAGGTAATTGCCGTCCGGGCCGAAGTGGTTGTAGACCACGTCGAGAATCACCGCCAGACCGTGGCCGTGGGCGGTGTCGATCAAGTGCTTGAGCTGCTCGGGTGAGCCGTAGGAAGCCTGGGGCGCATAGGGCAGGACGCCGTCATAACCCCAATTACGCTCACCGGGAAACTGCGCGATGGGCATCAGTTCGATCGCGGTGACACCCAGTTCGACCAGGCGCGCCAGATGCTGCTCGACGGCGCTGAAGCCGCCGAGCGCACCGACATGCAGTTCGTAGATCACCGCTTCGTTCCACGGCCGTCCCAGCCAAGTACTGTGTTGCCACGCATAGGCCAGCGGATCGACCACCACGCTGTGCCGGTCGATATCGCCGGCCTGAGCGCGGGAGGCCGGGTCGGGCACTTCCAGTTCGCCGTCGATGCTGTAGCGGTAACGCGTGCCCGCCGCGCATCGGATGTTGCTCACGAACCAGCCGTCGGCCTGGGGCAGCAACGGCAAGGACTGTCCATTTTCCAGTTCGACACTGACGTAAAACGCATCTGGCGCCCACAACGCAAATCGCGTGTGCTCTGCGTCCAGCATGATTGCGCCGTGGGGCCAGGTCTCGAGGGTCCGTAACGGCATCTTGAAAGCCTCTTACTGTTTGTTCGATTTCCCCAATGCTTTCGCCACAAGCTGTTCATAGAGTTCGGCGTAGGGTTCGACCGCCTTGCACCAGTTGAACGGCGCGGCCATGGCCCGGCAGCGCATGGCGTGCAGCAGGTCGGGAAAGGCGAATACCTTGAACGCACGGCTCAGGGCTTCCTGGTAGCTCTGCACCGTGGATTCATCGAACAGGAAACCGGTCACGCCGTTTTCGATGGTGTCGGCCAGGCCACCGGTGTTGCGTGCCACCGGCAACGAGCCGAAGCGCTGGGCGTACATCTGGCTCAGGCCGCACGGCTCGTAACGCGACGGCATCAGCAGGAAGTCGCTGCCAGCGAACATGCGCCGGGCGTCGGTTTCGTTGAAGCCGATGCGCACGCCTATCTGCCCGGGGAAACGCAGGGCCAGTTCGCGCATCGACTGTTCTTCTTCCGGCTCGCCACGGCCGATGATCGCGATCTGGCCACCGGATTTGACGATGTATTCAGAGACCGCCTCGGTGAGGTCCAGGCCTTTCTGATAAACCAGCCGCGAGACCACCGCAAACAGCGGGCCTTCGGAATCTTCCAGGCCGAACAGCTCGCGCACATGAGCGGCGTTCACGGCCTTGCCATCCCAGTCGCCGATGTTGAACGGGCAGAACAGGTGCGGATCGGTCGCCGCATCCCAGCTTTCATCGATGCCGTTGGGAATCCCGCTGAGCAGGCCTTGCTGGGTCTTGGCGGCGAGAAAACCGTCGAGACCGCAGCCGAAATCCGGGGTGGTGATTTCCTGGGCGTAGGTCGCGCTAACCGTAGTGATGTGGCTCGAATAGGCCATGCCGGCCTTGAGGAACGACATCTTGCCGTAGAACTCCATGCCTTCCTGCTGCAGCGCGTGATGGGGGATGCCCAATTCGGGGCACGACCCCAGGCTGGTTACGCCCTGGTACGCCAGGTTGTGGATGGTGAACAGGGTGGGTGTGCGCTGTCCACGCCAGTGCATATAAGCAGGGGCCAGGCCGGCCGGCCAGTCGTGGGCGTGCACCAGGTCCGGGCACCAGTGGATTTGCGCGAGGTTGGCGGCAATATCGGCCGCCGCCAGGCCCAGGCGGGCGAAACGGATATGGTTGTCCGGCCAGTCGCGGCCGTTGTTGGCGCCGTAGGGCGAACCTTCGCGCTCGTAGAGTTCGGGGCAGATCAGTACGTAAATGACCAGACCGTCGGGCATGTCCATGCGCCCGATCTTGCACGGTGGCAACGCAGCATGACCGCCGAGCTCACCGATGATATGAATGGGGTTCTCGCTGTGCAGCACCTGCGGGTAACCCGGGATCAACACCCGCACATCGTGCAGATGGGCCATGGCCCGTGGCAGCGCCGCGGAAACGTCGCCCAGGCCACCGGTTTTCACCAGGTCGGCGATTTCCGAGGTGACGAACAAGACTTTTTTACGGTTCGGATTCCGGTGGGCTGCCGGGGTCAGCGTCCGGGTGCCAGGAACGCTGACGGGTTGGGTGTTCGCGGCAGTTACGGCGCTCGATTCGCCGACCTGATGAGCACGCTCTCCCTGTATTTCCAAAGCCGTACTGATCATATGAATCTCCCGTGTTGTTGATCTAGTTCTTAGGTCTGGCAAACGGTGTTCCATGGCCAATGTCCGTGGCCGGCGCAAATGCGCTACGCATCAGTGAGCAAGCGCTGCCCAATGCGCTGAAGCAGAATGGGTGAATGAGCCACTGCAAAGATTGCACCAGTCGCAACGCACCTTCTTGTCAGAGGACCGATCGGGATTGGAAAAAGTTTCGACTGTTTTTTCATTTTGTGACCGATCGGTTTCGTCTCGAGAAAATGAGTCTAGGCCAGAACTTAGAGCGGTAAAGGGCAGATGGCAAAATTGTTCGACAATCGGTTTGTAGCGGGACGGACGTGCCTGATCGAGGTGCAATCGCCCCGACGAAGTGCATGTTTTTTTGCGTTTTTGCCGCAAAAAGTCACTGGGCAGTCACATAAATGTGCGACACGATTCAGTATGCACGCACCATTGTGGTGCGCGTCGTGAGTCCCGCATTTGGCCGAACCGCTGCCTTACTGCCCACCTTGATGCCTTGTTATAGTTCGGGCCTCATTTTTGCCCGCAAAAGGATCACTGGCATGTCTCAGTACAGCGCGTTCAACGTCGAACTGGTCGATAAAATCGCCCATGTGCAGATCGACCGCCCGGAGAAGATCAACGCGATGAACGCTGCGTTCTGGAGCGAGATCGTCGAGATCTTCCAGTGGATCGACGACACCGATGAAGTGCGCGTGGTGGTTCTCAGCGGCGCAGGCAAGCATTTCTCCTCGGGTATCGACCTGATGATGCTGGCTGGCGTGGCCAATGAACTGGGCAAGGACGTCGGACGCAATGCGCGACTGCTGCGGCGCAAGATCCTCACCCTGCAAGCGTCGTTCAATGCCGTCGATAACTGCCGCAAACCGGTGCTTGCAGCGATTCAGGGCTACTGCCTGGGTGGCGCCATCGACCTGATTGCCGCGTGCGACATGCGTTATGCCGCCGAAGACGCACAGTTTTCGATCAAGGAAATCGACATCGGCATGGCCGCCGACGTCGGCACGTTGCAACGCTTGCCGCGGATCATCGGTGACGGCATGCTGCGCGAACTGGCTTACACTGGTCGCACGTTTGGCGCCGACGAGGCGCGGGGCATGGGTCTGGTCAATCGCGTCTACAGCGACAACGCCAGTCTGCTCGACGGCGTCATGGGCATTGCCCGCGAAATCGCCAGCAAGTCGCCGATCGCCGTCACCGGCACCAAAGAGATGATCAGCTACATGCGCGACCATCGCATCGATGACGGCCTCGAATACATCGCTACCTGGAACGCCGCCATGCTGCAATCCACCGATCTGCGTGTGGCCATGGCCGCCCATATGAGCAAACAGAAACCCGAATTTCTGGATTGATTAACCATGATTCCTCGCTGGACCACCGCAGTACTGGACACCGATCAACCCGGCGGCTGGGCCATTGCGCGCAGCCCCGAAGGCTTTCTGTTCGATGACAATGGCGCACTGTTCGCGCGCGAATGGCTCAAACGTCAGGACCTGTCGATTCTCGCCGAGCATGGCATCGGTCATCTCGATGGCGAGCCGGTCTATCTGCTGGAGCTGCGCAGTCAAAGCGAAGTGCCGGGCTGCAACTGGAAAAGCCTGCGGGCGTTCATGCTGGAGGGCGATCACACGGTCTACAAGGTGCTCGGTTACGCCGCACAGATCGGCACCTGGGCCCGCGAGCATCGTTTTTGCGGCAATTGTGGGCAGGCAACCCATCAGGTGGTGCGTGAGCGGGCGATGTACTGCGAGCCGTGTGACTTGCGCTATTACCCGCGGATTTCGCCGAGCATGATCGTGCTGGTGACCCGCGGCGACGAGATTCTGCTGGGGCGTTCGCCGCGTTTTGTGCCGGGGGTCTACAGCACCCTGGCCGGGTTTGCCGAACCGGGCGAATCGGCCGAGGACTGCCTGATTCGCGAGGTTCGCGAAGAGGTGAGCATCGAGGTCCGGAACATCCAGTACATGGGCAGCCAGTGCTGGCCGTTCCCGCACTCGATGATGCTCGGCTTTCATGCCGAATACGCCGGCGGCGAGATCGTCTGTCAGGAAGACGAGATCGAGGACGCCCAGTGGTTCAACGTGCACGAGCTGCCGCCGTTGCCGGCGTCACGCTCGATTGCCCGTTACCTGATCGACCTCTATGTGGCGCGGCGTTTAGGCCACGCTGAACCAGTGCTGCCAGGCTAGGCGCACGGTCAGGCCCAGCACCACGGTGATGAACACCGGGCGAATGAATTTCGCACCGCCGCTGATGGCGGTGCGGGCACCAAGGAACGCGCCGACCATCAACGACGAGCCCATGCACAGGCCGATGATCCAGTCCACCTGACCGGAAAAGATGAAGATCGACAGCGCTGCCGCGTTGCTGACGAAGTTCATGCTGCGCGCCACGCCGCTGGCCTTCACCAGGTCGACGGGGTAGAGCAGCAGGCTGCTGACGGTCCAGAACGCGCCCGTGCCGGGACCGGCCACGCCGTCATAGAAGCCGAGGCTGAAGCCCTGGGTCGACTGCCACTTTTTCTTGATCGGTGCATCGCTGTCCACTGGCGCTTTCGGCGTGCCGCCAAACAAAAGATAAACGCCACAGGCGAAGACGATCACCGGCAGCATTTTGTTCAGCCACTCCGCCGGCAGGTAGTGCGCGACCACGGCACCGGTCAGCGCGCCGACCAGTGTACCGATGATGGCGTGTACCCATTGCGCGGGGTGGAACAGCTTGCGGCGGTAGAAGGTGAAACTGGCAACCGCCGAGCCGAAGGTCGAGCTGAGTTTGTTAGTGCCCAGCACCAGGTGCGGCGGCAGGCCTGCGGTCAACAAGGCCGGGGTGGTCAACAGCCCACCGCCACCGGCGATGGCGTCGATGAAACCGGCAACAAAAGCGACAAGGGCCAGGATGGCCAGGGTGGAGAGGTCAACGCTGAGTTCGAAAGGCATGGGCTCGGCTTATTCGGCGGGTGCAGAAAGGGCTGCGGGGAAGGGGCGACATATTACCCATAACCCCTTCCGACGGCGACCGCTCATGCATTCTGGCTATCATGCAAAAGTCAAAAGATCGCAGCCTGCGGCAGCTCCTACAGGGGGTGAAGCAAAAGCTTGCGATGTGTGTTTACAGGCCCAGATCCGACAGCCCCGGATGATCGTCAGGACGACGCCCCAGCGGCCAGTGGTACTTGCGCTCGCTTTCCTTGATCGGCATGTCGTTGATGCTGGCGAAGCGGTGGGCCATCAGGCCGTCCTCGTTGAACTCCCAGTTTTCGTTGCCGTAGGAGCGGAACCAGTTGCCCGAGTCGTCATGCCATTCATAGGCATAACGCACGGCGATGCGGTTGTCGGTAAAGGCCCAGAGTTCCTTGATCAGCCGATAATCCAGTTCCCTGGCCCATTTGCGGGTCAGGAAAGCTTTGGCTTCTTCGCGGTTGTGGGCGAACTCGGCGCGATTGCGCCATTGAGTGTCCAGGGTGTAGGCCAGGGACACGCGCTCGGGGTCGCGCGAGTTCCAGCCGTCTTCAGCCAGGCGAACTTTTTCAATCGCCGATTCACGGGTGAAAGGGGGTAATGGCGGACGAACTTCGGCATCAGACATTTCAAGTCTCCGTATCAAGTTAAAGTTCAAACATTGTGTCGAGCTTGATTGAGTTACTACAGGTCCAATAACTTTCGCGCCATGCATTGCGCATTATCGGCGGCACTGTGATCACCCATTACAAGCGCCACGGTAATGGCACCATCGATCAGGATCAGCAGTTGTCTGGCCAGCGTCTGCGGATCCTCGGCACCATATTCGGTACACAGCTCGCACACGTAGTCGAGCAGCTTCTGTTTATGGTCTTTGGCGACCAGGCGCACCGGGTCTTGCGGGTCGCCGGTTTCGCCACTGGTGTTGATGAAAGCGCAGCCGCGGAAACCGTCGGAGGCGAACCAGGACTTGAGTACGGTAAACAGGTTGAGCAGTCGCTCGGCCGGGGTTCGTGCCTGGCCGACTGCGCCTCTGTACCAGTGCATCCAACGCTGGTCGCGGCGTTGCAGGGCGGCCACCACCAGTTCGTCCTTGTTGGCGAAGTAGCGGTAGATGCTTTTTCTGGAGACGCCGGCGGTTTTCACCAGAAGATCCATGCCAGTGGCGGCTATGCCACTTTTGTAGATCAACTTTTCGGTGACATCCAGAATGATGTCGCGTGTGTCATTGCTGATGATTTCGTTCATGTGGCTAACAGTAGAATGATCGTTCTCCATGGTCAATAGGTGTTTTTGTAGCGCCTGATAAATGGTCTTCGTCGGAACGCCGCCCGGAGCTGGCTCGCTCCCACAGGAGAATGCATTTCAATGTAGGAGCGAGCCTGCTCGCGAAGGGGACATTACAGACGGTAACAAGACCCGAACCTTTGCATGGTGTAAGCTCTCGGGTTCTTCGGATTCGACCCAATTGCGAGCCCTATGCCGTCGCTTTTCAAACGCTCCCTGCTGCCCAAGTTGCGCAGTTTTCCGCTGGCGGCCGATGCCGTTAGCGTTCTCTCCGGCGCTGCAGAATTCCGTCATTGCCTGTTGGAGAAAATCGCCAGCGCGACCCGGCGCATTTACATCGTTGCGCTGTACCTGCAACAGGATGAAGCCGGCCAGGAAATTCTCGATGCCTTGCACGCGGCCAAGCTGGCACGTCCGGAACTGGACGTGGTGGTCGTCGTCGACTGGCTGCGCGCCCAGCGCGGCCTGATCGGTGCCGGCAAGCAACCGGGCAACTCCGCCTGGTATCAGGAAATGACCCGCACCCACGAAAGTGTTGTGCCGGTCTACGGCGTTCCGGTACAAACCCGCGAACTGTTCGGCGTGTTGCACCTGAAAGGTTTCGTGATCGATGACTGCGTGATCTACAGCGGCGCGAGCCTGAACAACGTCTATCTGCACAAGTTCGACAAGTACCGCTACGACCGCTATCACCTGCTGCACAATCGTGATCTGGCCGATTCGATGCAGCACCTGGTGCAGCACGGCCTGGTGGCTTCCAAGGCGGTGCACCGCCTCGACCTGCCGAACCTGCCGACCACCCGCAGCCTGCGCCATGACATCGGCGACCTGCGCAGCCGCCTCAAGCACGCGGCCTACGACACCACGCGGGGCACTACCGACCGGACCGGTTTGTCTGTCAGCCCCTTGCTCGGCGTCGGCAAGAACAATCCGCTGAACCGGGTGATCTGCGAACTGATCGCCAGCGCCCAGCAGCAACTGACCATTTGCACACCGTACTTCAACCTGCCGCTGGCGATCATCCGCGAGATCAACCGCGCACTGGCCCGTGGGGTGAAGATCGACATTGTGGTCGGCGACAAGACCGCCAACGATTTCTACATTCCGCCGAGCGAACCGTTCCGGGTCATTTCGGCGCTGCCGTACCTGTACGAAATCAGCTTGCGCCGGTTTGCCAAGCGCCATCAGCGCAACATCGACAGTGGGCAGTTGAACCTGCACCTGTGGCGTGATGGTGACAACACCTATCACCTCAAGGGCATGTGGATCGACCGGCGCTATACCTTGCTGACCGGCAACAACCTCAACCCGCGGGCGTTTCGACTCGATCTGGAAAACGCCTTGTTGATCGATGATCCCCATGGCGAACTGCTGGAGCCGCGTCACAACGAGCTGACAGAGATCTTCCAGCACACCCGGCGAATCGAGCATTTCCAGAACCTGGAGACCCTGGCCGAGTACCCGGCGGGCGTGGCCAAGTTTCTCAAGCGTGTGAGCCGTGTGCGGATCGAGCGCTTGCTCTACCGCATCCTGTAAATCCGGTGGACTTCAGAAAAGCAATCGTCGGAACGCCGCCCGGAGCAAGCTCGCTCCCACAGGGTTTGGTGTCGGCCACAATGTTGTGTTCGACCCCGATCCACTGTAGGAGCGAGCTTGCTCGCGATGAGGACCTTACCGGCGCTGCAAAACTCAGTTCAGCCCCAGTTTCCCACGCAGCGTCGACAAATCTTCAGCCAAAGTATTGACCGGGCCAACGAGCGCCTTGCGGTCGACGTCCTTCACTTTGTCGTAGGTCTCGAACCCGCCGTCCTGGGTCTTGTACTTGGCCAGGATCTTGTCCACGGTGGCGAAGTTCTTGTCGACCTTGGCCACGAACGCCGCATCCTGCTTCTCGATCTGCGGACGGAACAGGTCGACGATTTTCTTCGCACCGTCGATGTTGCCCTGGAAGTCATAGAGGTCGGTATGGCTGTAGCGGTCTTCTTCGCCGGAGATCTTGGTCGCCGCCACTTCTTCGAGCAGCGCAGCGGCACCGCCCACGACTTTCTCAGGCGGGAAGGTCAGGCCGGCGACGCGGGTTTGCAGGTCTTTCACGTCTTTGTTCAAGTCGTCAGCCAGTTCGCCCAGGTCTTTGGTGCTCTTTTGCGAAAACAGCGAGTACTCGAGCCGGTGGAAACCGGTGAAGTCTTCCGCCTCCACGCCTTTCTCATGATCGTCGACGCGGGAGTCGATGGACGCATCCAGGTCACTGAACAGCTCGGCAATCGGCTCGATCGACTCGTAGTAGACGCGAGTCGGCGCGTAGAGTTTTTGCGCGGTGGCCAGGTCGCCCTTTTTCACGGCGTCGGTGAATTGCCGGGTGTGGCTGGCCAGTTCATCCAGTTGCTCGGTCACGTAAATCTTGTAGTCCGAAACCGGCCCCACCAGGTCCAGCGGCGCTGTCGCCGCGAAGGTCGAAAGCGAAGTGTTGAGCAAGCCAAGGGTCAGCGTTAACGCGAGGGGCGACTTTTTCATGGGGCGGTTCCGTTAGTGTTGTATTGGTCAGGCGGTTGTTTTTGGTTGTGTGGCATCGAGCAGCGAGCGACCAATGAAATCCTGCTCGCCGGTGACACCGGGCAAGGTGAAGAAGTAGCCGCCGCCGACTGGCTTGAGGTATTCCTCCAGCGGTTCGCCGTTGAGCCGGGTTTGCACGGTGATGAAGCCTTTCTCCAGGTCGGCCTGATAGCAGATGAACAGCAGGCCCATGTCGAGCTGGCCGTTCTTGTTCACGCCGTTGGAGTAGTTGAACGGCCGACGCAGGATCAGGTTGGCCCGGGTCGCGGCGGTGCGCGGGTTGGCCAGGCGAATGTGCGCGTCAAGTCGGGTCAGCTTGCCTTGCGGGTCGTTGCTGTAGTCCGGCACTGCGGATTCGTGGGCACCGCCCATGGGCGCACCGGTGCTTTTGACCCGGCCGAGAATGCTTTCCTGTTCCTGCAACGGCGTGCGGTCCCAGCGCTCGACGAAGTTGCGGATGATCCGCACGGCCTGATAGCTGCCATTGGCTGCCCACGCCGGCTCATCGCTGCCGGGCTGCACCCAGACGATGCTGTCCATGGCCTTGGCGTCGTTGGAATCGGGGTTGGCCGAACCGTCGCGGAAACCGAGGAAATTGCGCGCGCTCTGTGCCGGCACGCCGGATTTCGCCGGGGCCTGGGGCGGCACACTGCCTTCCTGTTTCCAGCGCACCAGCAGCAAGTCCGGCAGGTTTTTCACGATGTCGCGCAGGGCGTGGATATTGGTGTCGGTGGTGTTGGCACAGAACTGGAGGCTCAAGTCGCCGTGGCAGCAATCGGCTTCCAGCGCGTCGTTGGGGAAACCGACCATGCGCACCAGTCGCTTGGGCTTGGCGGCGGCCAGGCCGAAACGTTCGTCGAACAGCGATTCGCCCACCGACACGGTGATGGTCAGGTTATCCGGGGTCACCACCGGACCGAGGATGCCCGAGTCCACAGGCGGCAGCTTCGGATCGACCTGGGCCACCGGGCCGCCCTGCATCAGGAACGCAATGCGCTGGTTCAAGGTGCGAAACAGCCGCTCGAGGTCTTCACGGTCGCTGGCCAACACATCGAACGACACCAGCATGCCGGCCGCCGGGCGCGGCGTGACGATGCCGGTCTGGTGCCTGCCATGGAACGCGTGACGGTCGAAGGTTTTGTCGCTGCTCGGTGCTTCGGTGACTTGCGCGGGGCTGGCGGCGATGGCCGGGCAACTGAGCGCTGAGCCGGCGAGGGCGGCGCCCATGCCCATCAGTACGCGGCGGCGCTGGAGATTGAATTGCTCTGGATCGTTCATCGGTTTGCGTCTTCTGCTGACAGGCCGGAAAGGCCAAGGGCGGGATCGATTGCATCGAGTGCGGTGGCCAGTGCCTTGGCCTTGTCGGCGATCTGTTGGCGCTGCTCGGCGCTGACGCTGTCGTAGCTGGCATAACCGTCGCCGACCTTGAAACCATTGAGTTCGGCGTCGAAGGCGTTGAGGGCAGCGTCGATTGTCGGCAGCAGCCCGGCCGCGGATTTGCTCAGCAACGGACGCAACAGGTCGACGACTTTGCGGGTGGCGTCGAGGTTGGCGGCGAAGCCGTTCAGGTCGCTATGGCTGTAGCGTTCTTCTTCGCCGCTGCTGGCGCGTACATCGGCGATGCCGTTGAGATTGCGCACCATGATGCTCACCAGTTGCTCCGGCGGCAGTGACTGGGCCAGCAACTGTTGTTTGAGGGTGGTGACGTCCGTCAGCAGTCGCTGGGCAATCGGTGCCAGGTCCGCGAGTTCACGTTGTTGAAACAGTGCGTACTCGATGCGATGGAAACCCGTGAAGCCCGGGTCCTGCTCGCGTTTTTCGAAATAGTCGGCGCGAGCATTGATGGCGTTATCCAGCTCCGCCAGGCGTTGAGCGGCAGGCGCCACATGCTGATACGCCGCGCGCGCCGGAACATATAGGGCTTGCGCCTGGCTCAGGTCGCCGGACTCGATGGCTTGCTGAAGGGCGGCGACGGCTTTGATCAGCGCAGTGCTCTGGCTGCTCAGGTACACGCGGAATTCCGACAGCGGCCCGACAAACGCGACCATCGACGGCCTGGATTTGGCGGCAGCCTCGGAGGCGGCTGTCGGCGTGACATGCAAGGTGCCACGGGGGTTGTTCAGCAGTCCGCAGGTGATGCTGTAGTCGCCGGGCAGCAGGTTGGCGTTGATCACCTGGCTCAAACCGGGGGCGATGTTTTCCCGTTCTTCGATCACCAGCACACCGTCGAGGATTTCCCATTCCACGGCGCGGTCGGAGCGGTTGACGATGCGAAAGCTGGCGCGACCGGCCGGGATGGTGAGCGCATTGGGTTCACAGCTGTGCGGGTGGATGGTCACCACCACCTCATCTTGGTTGGCCTGGCGTTTGGCCGCCGCGATTTTCGCGGCGTAGTAGAACAGGCCGCCGGCGGCGATCATCACGATCACCGAGCCGGCCACCGCCCAGCGCAAGGCGCGGGGAGGGGAAGCCTGGGGTGGGGCTTGATTTGGCATGGGAGCCCTTACTGGCTGGAAACGGAAGAGGATTGCCGGGCGGGTGCGCCGGCCGGGGTGAAGAACATCCCCAGCGCCACCAGCAGATAGATCAGATACGCGCCCAGGGTGCTGACGGTCGGGGCGTCCTGGTAACCGAACATGCCGGCCAGCACCGAACCCAACGGGCCGTCCATCGGCAGTGTCGCGCTGACGTCGAACAGCACGGTTTGCAGGTGGTTCCACAGCCCGGCTTCATGCAGCGCCTGCACTGAGTTGGCGAGGATGCCGGCCGCCACCACGAGGATGAACAGGCCGGTCCAGCGAAAGAACGCCGCAAGATTGAGGCGCATGCTGCCGCTGTAGATCAAAAAGCCGATGACGATGGCCAGGACCAGGCCGAGCAGGGCGCCGATCGGTGCCGCCGGGCCTTGGCTTTGCTGGAACACGGCGAGCAGGAAGAACACCGTTTCCAGGCCTTCGCGGGCCACGGCGAAAAACACCATGGCGATCAGCGCAATCACCTGGTGCCCGGAACCGGTCAACGCGTGGTCGAGGGACGCGTGCAATGAATGTTTGATCGAACGCGCCACCCTGCGCATCCAGAACACCATGGAGCTGAGAATGCCGACGGCCATCAGCCCGACGATGCCTTCAAACAGCTCCTGTTGTTTCTGCGGAAACTCGGCACTGAGCAGTTCCAGGCCACCGCCCACCAGCAGGGCGAGGGTGACGGCAAGAAACACCCCGATCCACATCGCCGGCAGCCATCGGCCGCGACCGGTCTGTTTGAGGTAACTGGCGATGATGCCAACGATCAACGCGGCCTCGACACCTTCGCGCAGCATGATCAAGAAAGGAACAAGCATTCAGCGGCGTCTCGAACTTAGTTAGGGAGCTAAGTTGTAACATAATGACACTCATTCACATATGGTATTGATTGGCAGTTACCTGAACCTAAGCTGAACGATCCTGAAGATCACGCTTTACCCTGTAGGAGCTGGCTTGCCAGCGATGGCGGCCTGATTGCCGACTATTTTCCATGAGGTGTACATATCCGTTGCTGCGGTCATGGCCACTTATGGTTCCGCTCTTACAGCGGGTCACTTTGGAAAAGCCCCAAAGTAACCAAAGGGCTCTTGCCCCTGTCGTTCGGTGCCTCGCCTAGGCTCGGCATGCCCTCGCTCCGGTCCTGCTCCGTGGGCCCGCCGCCATCGGCCATCCATGGCCGGGGGCGGCTAACCCGGCATCCATGCCGGGTTACCCACTGAGCAGAACCTGCGCTCGGCCTCTCGAGGGGGCAAGAAGATCAAAAACCAAAGCCAAAGCGAGGCGGCCTACCGGCCGGCCTGATCGCGGAATTCGTTCGCCTGTGAAAAACCTGGTCGGCTGGTAGGCGTCATCGCTGGCAGTCTCTCCCACAGGTCTTGCGTACACCCGCAAAATGGCGGTTGCACAGGACTCATGTAGGAGCTGCCACAGGCTGCGATCTTTTGCTCTTCTACTCAGGCGGATCAATTCGATCCAGCGCCCGATTCACCGCCAGTTCTCCCAGCATGATGACTTGCGCGATACCCAAGAGCGTATTGCGACTCGATCCCTCCGTCCGGTCCGCCAGATCCATCGTCATGACATTGGCAGAGGCCAGCGATTCGCACGCGTGGGCCAGGAGGCTTTCGGTATCGAGTTCAGGATTAACGAAAAACATCGTGCATAGTTTGCGTGGAGCGTCTCGGATATCGGCTGCAGAGGGAATGGTGGCGGTGGGGTCGAGGGGATTATTGGTTCTGGAGGACGTTGTCGGATCAGTATCCGGCGGGCTTGGCGTTACCTTGAACATTTCTTAGATTCCTGATTTGTGCCGGCACCAGTTCCCTACTAAAGAAAGGGGTGGCAGCTGTACGCAGGTTAGTAGACCGGGGAATCTAAGAAGCCGGCGCGCCCAAGGGCGCCCTACGTACAGCCACCATCAAACCGCAGGCGCAATGCCTGACTGATAGAAGCGTTGTACGACTTAGATTTAACCACGGGCTACTAAACCCGATCACTGACAATCAGTGACGCGAATCAAGTTACCGAGCGGTCCCAGGGCGCACAAGCCGGCGGATTCTGGCGTAACCGTAGGCAACGACGCAAGGTGATGTAGCTTTCGTGAAGTAACCTCGAAGGCGTTTAAACAAGTAGCCGCTCGCTCGCAAAACCGCTGAAACCAAACGCCGAAAACCCCTCACCACAACCAGTCGACAAGACCGTACAAAAACTGACGGACCGGGCGCGCAGCCTTCCCGGACCCATCCTACGTGCCTTGTAGATATTTCCTATTTGAACGCTTACCAGCTTCTAGAAAGCTGTCGGGCCGTCATCGCTCTGCATTGACCGAGCATGAATTTGATCCCCTGGGACGTACGCATCTCCCTGGTTGACCCCTTTGCAAAACAAGGAGCGACATACAACATGGCCAGCGTTCTTTCTCGACTGTTTGGACTCCACAAGTACGACACGACTTCGCGTTCTGATGCACCGCAGATCTCAATCTTGCCCGAGCCGGCGGCAGTGCCCGCCACCCGTACACTGCGCCCCGTGGAAAACTGGTGCCATCCGTTCAAGGACACCCGCGATTCGCTGATGCAACTGACCCAACTGGCCAAAGCGGTGGCTGGCTATTACCCACTTGGACGTAGCGGCCTGTGGCACGGCGGCGTGCACTTCGACAGCGGCACCGCCGGCACCCTGGAGCAATCCAGCGTGCATTGCCTGGCCGACGGCGAAGTGGTGGCCTACCGCATCGATACGCAGTCGCCGACAACCGCTTACTTCGCCAACGATCGAACGGTCGAGAAACCCTTTTCGCGCAACTTCGTATTGGTTCGCCATCACCTTCAACCGCCGAAGATCGAAAGCAGCCAGGACACTCCACCGAGCCTGACTTTTTATAGCCTCTACATGCATCTGCAAGATTGGGCGAAGTACCAGAAGGATTCCACCCTCGCTCGCCCGAAATTCTGGCCCGAGCATCCGACCTTTCGCGTCAAGCAGACGGCAAATGACGTCCTTCCCGGCCAGCCTGAACAGCTTGGTTTGAAGGTGTACAACAAGTCGAATGGTCAGCTAATCGATTTTCTGCCGCGAGGCGCCGAAGTGGCTATCAGTGGCACCGGACCATTTCGCAGGTTGGAGAGCAGCCTGGGGCCGGCAAAACTGCTCAACCCCGATGGCTCGATCAAGGGCTATCTCTCTACTCAGGTGCTCAAACACCCAGACCGCAAAGAAACCCGCATCAGTTCGTCGAAGAGGACAGTCAACGTCCGGGCCGAACCGGTGATTGCCGATAACGTAATTTTCGATTTACCGCTTGAATCGGAGGTCACGGTCAGTGGCGAAGGCGAGTTTCGCAAGCTCGAACGCATCAACCAGTATGTACATTTTGACTCGCTGGAAAGTGCCATTGAGCCGGTAGCGACAGATCAGATCGTGGTGCTTGACCAGCCTGTCGCAATCAAGGCAGGTGACCTCATCGGCCATCTTGGCCTGTATCAGGACGGCGGCGCGAATCAGCCGGACGAGAAGCTCCACCTGGAAACCTTCAGTGGTGATGACGTTGAGGAATTCATCGAAGCCAGTCGATTGTGGGCCCAACGCCTGCCGGAGAAAGACAGGACCTGGCTGAAGCTCCCTATGGGCACGCCCGTAGTACCTCCTGAAGGAAATACCACGGCTGCGCTATTGCAGGCATCGAGTGCTTCCAGCCCGCGCAGTGCTGCCGATTTGCTGGTCCCCAAGAAGCTGCTCGATGATCTGCCGGCGGACCGAAAAATCCAGGTGCCCGCGAGCCCGACACGCAAAGCTCGCACCTGGTATTACCTGAAACATTTGCTTCACGACGCCGACAACAATCTTCTTGATGGCTGGGTGTGTGAAGAGCCAGGCGTAACGCCTTGGGTCAGTCCGTGGGCCTGGGAAGGCTATGACGTCATCATCGACTACAGCAGACCCAAACACTTGCTGGCCTCTTTTCTCAGCACCATTGGCCGTTTCAGCGACGAGGAACGCGAGCGCTATCGTGCCATTGCCGAAAAAGACGACAAGGGCCCGATGAAAAGGCGGTTGTACGAAATCATCGGTCGCAACCCCGACGGCACGCTAACGGTCTCTGAATTGCTGGCGGCCCTTGAGCGACCGGCTCATGCGCAGTCGATTTCGCAGATGATTCTGTACAAGGAAAGCGAGTGGTTTCAGCAGCCGAAGATATGGGACGCACTGGATGAGTTGCTAGGCCATAGCGGCTCGACACCGCACTTGAATTGGCTGGCGGAGAAGCAGCGGATTGCGCAGATGGGGTGGTGGAGGGAGGTTGCGGAAAAGGTCGGGTTGCCTTCTTGGGGGAGTGCTTATCACTTTCATCCGATTGGGTTGGTGGGGATTTTTAGCAGTAACCGATTTAAGTTTTCCCTTGAAACTATGAAAAGCATTTATCCGACGCTCCGTGAAGATCGATACGGTGATTTGCAGGAAATCGCTGACGAGTTAAACGCAAATCTCGATTTTTTCAAGTTAGATACTCCGTTGCGAAGAGCTCATTTTTTGCACAGATAAAACAAGAAACAGGGGAGGATTTATCGGTAGATGAAAGTTTCGCGTATAAATCCAGCGCGTTGATTGACTTGTTCAGTTATTTTCGGAGTAACCCGGAAGAAGCCGGGCGATACGGGTACAAAATTAAGACAGGAAAAATCAAAGAAAACGGCGCGCCTATGACCCGAGTCGATTACGAGGCCATCGCTAATGGCGCCTATGGGGGGCGTACCGAACTTGGCAATCGAGGGGTTTCAAGCGGTGATGGGTGGAGGTATAGAGGGCGAGGTTTGAAGCAGTTGACAGGGTTACACAATTACACACTATTTCAACGTTGGCACTCAAAGTATTCGGCGCAGTGGCCAAACGATAATGCAGATTTTGTTGTGAATCCTGATTTGTTGTTGGAGATGAAATATGCAGTTCGATCGGCTGCGAGTTTTTGGCTGAATAATGAGTTATATAAAATAGCAGATAAAGGCAGCGCTTTGGATGTTGTGGATTCAATAACCACTGTTGTAAATAAACATACAGCGAGCCACCCAGATAGAAGGGGGTACTTTGTTGACCTGTTAAAGAAAGGGAGTTTAAATTGAAAAAAATACTGATGGTTTTTTTGGCTGTTGCATCTTTTGTGAGTCTTAAGGTTTGGGCGAGGGATCCATACGTAGACATAAATTCAACAATGTGCACTGAAGGGGAGGATATTTACATTAGTTGCGCATTTAATCCCGGTCAGGATCAATGCAACTATGTAGGGAGAGTTGCGTCAATTTGCGCGAAGGCCAATACATCTCCTGATAGTGGCTATGTACAGTATCGCTTTGGTAAACCGTCCTACGGTCTTGGTCCGGCAAGCGTAGAGTTGCAGTATCCAGAGAAAAAAACACCTCCCAAAGGAATATTCACGATTTACAATTCGACAAACCATGAAAGTAACGGGGTAGCTCTTCGCTTTACAAAGGGAAATTACCTGTACTCCTTCGAAAGTCTGAACTCCTTGAGCTATAAAGTTGTTGCAAAAAAACAAGGTGAAAAGGTTTTCAATAAAAATTGTGATCTCCCTGGTTTAAATTATTTACCCGATAGTGCATATCGAGACATCCAAACGATAGAGCTTGGCCCAAAAAAAATATCCGGGGCGAATAAATGCAGCGGTATTGGTCTTCGGGAGGCTTATAGCTCTATGGAGCTAGATAGAGTGAATGCATGTATTGTCTACACAAAAACTAATTTGCAAGCAGATGCGCAATTGTTTCGTGAGACTGATGGAATATCCCTTTATTCAGTTATTTTATCTGAAAACCCAAAGCTTGTTTATGAGTTTCCATACTTGGGTACGGGAGGAGTAATCACTGACGCATTTTTTCTTCCCGTTGGTGAAGGGGGAGAAGAGCTGTTGTTCGTCGTACATCGCATGGAGATGCCAAAAATATGGGATCCGGCAAGCGATATTTACGATGTAAGTGTTTTTAGGTTGGAGGCGGATACTCTAATTCTGGACAAGAAGCTCACTCGTTTTTTTCATTTGGGTGGGGATGAGGTGGATAAGCAAGGGGGAACTACGTATGTGTATCCGTATAAAGACAAAAAAAGTGTTCAGAAGACGGCGGGGTCGCCTTTGTTTCAAACCATCCTTACTGGCAAAGTAATAAACGGCTCCATTATGGAAAAAGCATCTCTTTATGATGGCGGTTCGGAACCGTTGCTGCAGTATTCACCAAAGATGTATTTAATTAAGGGGGACAAGGTTTTAGTGGAGGATTCGTGGGGCGGATGGTGCAAGGTCTCATACCAAGCGAAAGTTGAAATAATTACAAAGTGGGTGCAATGCAAGTCGATAAATTTTTCGGCGAGTTAGGCGAAGCCATGCCAATCAGACTGGATAAAATTCCGCCTCTCGCACTGCGTCCTCAACCACCTCGATTTTTACTTTGGCTCGGCCTGTTGTTGCTGTTCTGTTTGCTGGGCGTCGGAGGCACGCTGTTGTTCGGCGACGAAACCGTACCCCAGCGGCCTTCGGATTTCTGGAGCCTGGCCTTGGGCATCCCAATCCTGGGTTGGTGCGTGCTGGGATTCGGGCGAGTGCTGTTGTACACCGGTGAAGAGGGTGCCGCCGATGGCTGGGATGAGGCTCGCGAAAAAGACATGAGCCGAAAGATGCGTCAGGGGCGTCGCTCGCAACAGGTGTTTGGCGTGAGCGTGCAGACTGCTCTTGCAGAACCTGCGGATGATCCGGAAATACAGCTGGACGCTCTGCTGAGTGGGACGAAGGCGCTGAAGTCACAAGCGTCCAGGGTGGATGGATCAATACTTCGCCATAGTTGTTTATCTAACGATGCAGATGAAAACCCGGAAGCAATATTGCTGAGTGTATGGGCGCAGACACTCGCCGACCTGGCGCCGACTTTGGCGCAGTTGCCTGATGATCAACCGTTGGCCCTGTTGCTGGATGTCGATACCGGTTTGCCGGAGCAGCAATGGCGCCGAGTGTGGCGACAGGCATGGCGCGAATCCGGTATTCGCCAACTCATAACCCCCGTCGATGGTCGCGGGCTGACTGCATTGGACCAGTGGCTGGACAAGCGTATTGCTGATCGGGAGTTGTTGTTGGTTTTGGCCGTGCACTTTGCGCCGCAGCAGCCGGATGGCACGGCGGAAGTTGCCGTCGGGTTGCTGTTTGGTAACCGTCTGACGCAAACCACGTTATCGCCGATAGCCTTACTTCATCGGCCGGAGCAGGCGCGCAAGCCCATCTCCGATGACCTGCTTTACGCTACGCGACAGGCGATTGAGTGGGCGCCGCTTGAAACGAGATCAGTCGAACAGGTTTGGCGAGCAGGTATTGATGTTCGGGGGAAGGCCGCCATTGCACGCGTGATGACTGAAGTCCCCATGTCTGTCGATAGGTCGGGATTGTGCGACCTTGATGCAATGTTGGGTCATCCAGGCTGTGCTTCGTCTTGGTTGGCCATAGCTGCCGGGACGCAGGCGATTCGGCGCGGTGCCGGGTCGCAATTTATCTACAGTGGTGGCGCGGTTGCGGCTGGACTGTGGGGAACGGTGCTGATTCCGGCATCATCACTTTGAGGAAGAGGGCTCGCAGTCAGAGTTGTTTGCGCTGTTTATCGAGTGGTTGCGCAGGCACTGACTTTTCAGGTTGCCAATTACCTGTAGGAGCGAGCCTGCTCGCGAAGAACCCGAGAGCACCGCGTTTATCCAGGAAGCGCATGCCATCGTTCACTACCATCGCGAGCAAGCTCGCTCCTACAGGTGTAATTGATCGATTACAGATTTTTCAGCCAATCCAACACCCGCAGGGTTTCGTTGCCCACAGGAACAGCGTCAGGCGAGCGGTTTCAGCTAATATGCCCCCACTCGAACAAGAACAGGCCTTGCCGCGATCCATGTCGGAAAAAGACACCATCAGCGCACAACTGCTGCGTGAAGCACTGCTGCAAAGTTGCGCCCCGGGAGCCGCCACCGAAGAGGTGTTGCACAAGCTCGGAATCGACCCGCGGTTACTGGACAGCAGCGATGCCCGCCTGCCGGCCACCACCTATGCGAAGTGCTGGCGGCTGTTGGCACGGCGCGGGGATGACGAGTTTTTTGGCATGGACCCGCGCAAGCTAAAGTCCGGCAGTTTTGCCTTTCTGTGTCGCACGGCCATGCTCCAGCCCAACGTGGCGGCGGGACTGACCTGCGGCCTGGACTTTCTGTCGTTGATGCTTGAGCACTTGCCGGCGCAGCTGGTGCGTCAGCAAAGCCTGGCGGAAATCGTCCTGCTGGAGGACGACAAAGACCCGCGCCGGGCCTTCACCTATTTCACCTACTGGATGATCGTGCATGGCGTTGCCTGCTGGCTGGCAGGGCGGCGGATTCCGATTTTGGCCATCGAACTGCGCTGTTCGAAGCCGGATTTCTGCGATGACTATCAGGTGATGTTTTCCGAGAACCTGCGCTTCGACCGCCCGCGCACGCGGATGATTTTCTCCGCCGATTGCCTGGACCTGCCCATCAAGCGCAGCCCTGAAGAACTCGAGCGATTCCTGGCCCGTGCGCCGGCGAACATTCTGGTGAAATACCGCGACCCGCAGAGCCTGGCCAGCCGCATCAAACACGACCTGCGCCACCTGCCGGCCGAACACTGGCCGGAAACCGAAGCCCTGGCGCAACGCCTGTGCATGTCGGCTTCAACCTTGCGCCGCCGACTGGCCGAAGAAGGGCAAACCTACCAAGGCCTCAAGGACGGCGTGCGCAAGGAACTGGCGATTGTCTGGCTGGCCGAGCCGGCGATCAGCTTCAGCGAAATCGCCACGCGGCTGGGGTTCGCTGACGTCAGTTCGTTCTACAAGGCGTTTCGCAAATGGTCGGGGTCAAATCCGGGGCATTACCGCAGCCTGATTCTCAATGACAGCGAGTAGGTTCAGCAGCGCAACGGTCATTTCTTCGCAGGCTGTTAACGGCTGCCAGTGGTCGATCCCGGCAGATTGAGCGTGCCACTGTCCACGAAGCGCATGGTGTTGAACAGGCCACCCGAGAGCTTGCCATGCAGGATATAAGGCATGTTGTTGAGCGTTTTCATCTGGCTGATGCCATAGGTCTGGCGGACCATCGAAAACGCCGAAACGCTGACCGGTACGCTCACGACGACGTCGGAAAAACGCCCGATCGTGCCCCTCTCATCGGTGACGCCAGAGGCGAAGGGCTGGCCGTTGATGTCCAGATCCAGCGCGACACCGCTGTAGGTGACGGTGATGTCATTGGGGTTCTGCACGCGGATTCTCACGGCAAAGCGCACTTCCATGCCTTCGCCTTGCAGGGGCTCGACGCCCACGACGTTGATTTTCAACGGGTCTCGATTGGGCAGCGAGGAACAGGCGCTCAGGCAGAGCAGGAGGGAAATCAGGACCGCGTGGAGGCTGCGCATGGACGTGCTCTCATCTGAAATGGGCTGAACCGCCAGCGGCTCAGCCCTTGAGCCCGTCTAGCGGTTTGACTGTGCGACAACCGCAGCCTTCGCGGGTTCATCCCTGGCGGTCATATCGGGGTTCTGCATCACCTGAAGCACGGAGGCTTCCGGGTCGAATTCGTCTTCCTCCAGCTCGATGAACTCCTCAGGCAGGAAGATATTAAGAACGATAGCGCACAGCGCGCCGACGGTGATGGGCGATTCGAAAATGTTGTGCAGGGCCTTGGGCAGTTCACGCAAGACTTCCGGCACCGCGGCTACACCCAGGCCCATGCCGAGGGAAATCGCCACGATCAGCATGTTGCGCCGATGCAGGCCGGCCTCGGCGAGAATCTTGATTCCGGCCACGGCGACGGTGCCGAACATCACCAGTTCCGCGCCACCCAGCACCGGTTTGGGCATCAACTGCAATACCGCGCCGATCATCGGGAACAGGCCAAGCATCACCAGCAAACCGGCAATGAAAAACGCCACGTAACGACTGGCCACGCCAGTGAGCTGGATCACCCCGTTGTTCTGGGCGAAGGTCACCATTGGCATGCTGTTGAACACCGCCGCCATGGCCGAGTTGAGGCCATCGGCGAGCAGGCCGGACTTGATCCGGCGGATGTACACCGGGCCTTTGACCGGTTGCCGGGAGATCATCGAGTTGGCCGTGAGGTCGCCGGCGGCCTCCAGCGGCGAAACGAGGAAAATCACCGCCACCGGAATGAACGCCACCCAATCGAAGGAGAACCCGTACTTGAACGGTACCGGTACGCTCACCAGCGGGACTTCGGGCAGGCTGTGGAAATCCACCTGGCCCATGAGCCATGCCACTACGTAACCCAGGGTCAGGCCGATGACAATTGCCCCCAGGCGCAGAAACGGCACGTCCACCCGGTTCAACACCACGATGGTTCCCAGTACCAGCGCCGCGAGGGCCAGGTGACTGGCAGCGCCCAGGTCCGGGGCGCCGAAGCCTCCGGCGATGTCGGTCATGGCCACCTTGATCAGCGACAGGCCCATCAGCGTGATGATCGTTCCGGTCACCACCGGGGTGATCAGCATGCGCAATTTACCGATGAACTGGCTCAACACCACCTCGATGAACGCGGCAAAAAAACACACACCGAAGATGGTCGAGAGGATCTCATCGGTGCCGCCTCCCCGGGCCTTGACCATGAAGCCGGCGCTGAGAATCACACTGATGAACGAGAAACTGGTGCCTTGCAGGCACAACAGGCCGGAGCCCACCGGACCGAAGCGCCGTGCCTGTACGAAGGTGCCCAGGCCAGAGACGAACAGCGCCATGCTGATCAGGTAAGGAATTTCACTTTGCAGGCCCAGGGCGCTGCCCATGATCAGTGTCGGGGTGATGATGCCGACGAAACTTGCGAGCACGTGTTGCAGGGCGGCGAAGACGGTGGCGGTCAGATGCGGGCGGTCATCAAGGCCGTAAATCAGGTCGCTGTGGCGTGGAGCGGGGGCTTTTTCGGAGGCGGTCATGGTGGTTTGCGTGCCAGAAGGCGGGCCGGGTCAGAAAATGGAGGCGCAGGATGCCAGAACCGCCCGGCCACGGCAAAAGAACCTCCAAAACAGTGGTTTACAGTCGTGGAGCGAACACCTCGCCCACGCTGCGGCGTTTGGCATGCAGTTGGCTGGCCTGGATCAACTGTTCGAGGTCCTCGGGCGTGACGTCATAGAACGCCTCCATGTCAGCCAGCGCCAGTTTCAGGTCTTCGGCGGTGATGGCCTGACGGTCGACCGGCGGGTGATCGGCAGGAATCACGGCTACCGGTTCACTGACACCCTTGGGGTAACGAACGCGGGTCAGGTTGTTGTAGGCCAGGGCGCAGAGCAGCATCGTCGCCGCGCTGAGCATCACCGGTCCAATGGCTCTCCAGTCCATGGCAATGGTCGCCGGATCGGCCAGCACCAGGGTCAGGGCCAATGCACCGGCCGGTGGATGCAGGCACCGCAGCCAGCACATCAGAATCAACGCCATGCCCGCCGCCAGGCAAGCGCTACCGAGGGTTCGGCCCAACACATGGGCCACCAGCAAGGCGATCACCCCGGCGCACAAGTAGCCGCCCAGAATCGACCAGGGTTGGGCGAGCGCGCCCGAAGACACGGCAAACAGCAGCACCGCCGACGCCCCCAGCGGGCCGATCAGGTGCTGGGCCACCTCAATGCCGAACACCTGGCTACAGAGCCACACGCTCATCAGTGTCCCCAAGGCCATGCCGATGGCGGCGCGGCTCCATTCGGTGGGGCGGGTATTGATGGCGGCGGGCAACCAGCGAGCAAGCATTCTGACAAAAACTCCGGCAAGGAAAAATCGAGGTAAAAAAAAGGGCTTGGCTGGGAAACCCAGAAAGCCCTTGAAGGTGTTCCAACTGTTGGGGGAGGAACGCGCACAGTGTGCCGTTCAATCCAGCCACTGACAAATTCATATTAATGAGCTTTCAGTGCATTAATTTTGCTGTAAGTTGCCCCGTCGGCCGCTTATGTAGCACAGCAAACCACCCAGGGCAGCGAGTGCGCTCAAGGCATAAAACATCGTTGGCGCCGGGGTGTGCATCAACATGACGCCGCAAATCACCGGGCTCAACGCACCGCCGAGCGCAGCCAGGTTTTGCGCGCCGTAGTAGCTGCCGCGCAGTTCTTCCGGAGCCAGGGTATCGACGAAGAGAAACTCGGCCGGGTAAATGATGATTTCACCGAGGGTGAAGATAAACATCGCCACGCACCAGCTCACCAGGCTGTCCGCCAGGCTGAAACCGATCAGCCCGAGGATGAACAGGCCGGTGCCGGCCACGATCCATTGGCGCAGTTGCTCACGTTTGAGAAAACGCCCGATCTGGTATTGCAACAAGATCACACTGATGGCGTTGCAGGCGAGCAGGGCGGCCATGATTTCCATGGTGTGTTGGGGATTACTGGTCACCAGCAGGTACTGCGACAGGTAAAAGGTAAATCGCCCGTGCACCACCGTGCTGAGCAGGCAACCGGCGGTGAACATGATCAGCGTGCGGTCGTTTTTCAGGGTGATCAGGGTTTTGAGGAAGCTCTGCGCCTGACCGGTGACAGACGGACGCGCCGGGTCCTTCGCGATCCCGGTCATCAGGAAAATACTGAAAAAGGCGATGGCCGCTGCGATCAGGAACGGCGCACGGGTAAACAGGCCAGCAATCACCACGCCGAGCATCGGGCCGATGGCGTAGCCAATGTTGGTCAAGGTATAGCTCAAGGAAAACGCCTTGGCGCGCTGACCCACAGGCAGGTTTTCACTGAGAATCGCTTTCGAGCCGATCAGAAACAGCGCCGACGCGGTTTCGGTGACGATCAGGGTCATCGTGGTCAGGTAAAGGTTTTCGGCGAATGTCAGCAGCACCAGGCCGATGGCGCTGGAAAGCATGGCGAGGATCAGCAGCCGGCGTTTTTCGAAGCGATCGATGATGTAGCCGCCGTAGAGGGAGAGCAGGGTGGCGACGAACACCGCAATGCCGAGCAGCAAGCCAACGTCCTGTTGGTTGAGGCCAAGTTTGTCGCTGATGAACAGTGTGAGCAGCGGGCTGGTGATGGCGCGGCTGACGACGATGGTCAAAGAGCAGATCAGCAGGCGGCGGATGAGGGGGGAGTAGGTGGTCACGGCGTGAATGTCCTTATTCAATCGGGCCGGCATCAACCCGGTCGTGAGCGCTACTACTCTGGCAGTCGGACACTCGGTCTTTGCTACGGGGTTTACTGGAGGTGCAGCAGCACGAAATCATTCTTGTCGAAACGCCCGCTCAGCACGGGTGGCAAGGCACCTATGGCCGTGCCTTGCAGTGTCTTGTAAACGTTCAGGTCCATCATCAGCCACGCCGGGCCCTGGATGGTTTCAAGTTCCTGTGGTGAATCGGTGAACTCCGGTTGCAGGCCTTGATTGATGTTGACCATGAACTTGATGGCTTTGGCATCCTTGCCCATCGCGTGCATCACCAGTGGTGCGGGGTCTTTTTGCACGAGTTCAAACGCTTCGTGGCTGAAGGTCCGGTTGTCGTAAAGCTGTCGCTGGATTGGCTCGAACTGCAGGATATATAACGACCACAGTGCCAGGACCGCGCAAAGGGCGAGAATCTGTGCGCGCCAGTGGGGCTGCTTGAACGCTGCCACGGCGATCGCTTGCAGCACGCCGAGAATGATGAACAACGAAGTGAGGGGAGCCACGTCTTCGGGGAATCTTCGCTGTATCACCAGCAAGGTCACGATCAGCAGCCCCGGGATCAGCAGCCAAAGCCCCTGCATCAATACGCGCAACCAACTGAACAGTCGACCTTGCACGGCGTAAAACGGATAAGCCGCAATGATCGCCGCCATGGGCAGCATCGGCAGCAGGTAACGGGCCTTTTTCGCCTGCGGGACAGAAAGGCCGACCATCACGATCAGCCCGGCGGCTGCGCAGTACAGCGTCAGGCGCAATGCCGGGCCTGACTGTTGTCGGCCAGAAGCGGCGATCGCCACCAGCGCCAGCACTGCCAGTGGCCAAGCCAGTGCGTAGTTGCCTACCGAACTGGTGAAGTAATACAACACCTCGTTGGAGCCTTCGCTACCGTCCATGCGTCCCATGAACTGCATGCGAATCACGTCCTGCAAGAAGGCCGGGCCGCCGCTGACGTCCGCCAGCCACAACAACAGACCGATGCACACCGCCAGCAGCACCGCTGCCAGCAATCCGAAGACGATCAGCCGTCGCCATTGCCGATTGACCAGGAAATAGCTGCACAGCATCCCCGTAGGAATAACCAGGCCGATGGGCCCGCGAATCCAGAAGCCCAGTATCAGCAAGGCAAAGATCAGAACCCGGCGGCGCGGCGCCGCGAAGTGATCGGCGGCGTAGCCCAGGTAGAACACGCTGAACGCGACAGCTGCCAGCATCAGGTCGAGGGAAACCGCGCGGGTTTCCGTGATGAAGGTGTTGGTCAACAGCATCAAGGCGATGCTCAGCAGCGCCCAACGCGTGGAATAGGGTGCCAGCAGGCGGTACATCAAGGTGACGATGACCGCTGCGGCGATGGCGCTTGGCAGCCATGCGGTCAGGCTGGTGACCTGGCCGAACGGCAGTGAAAGCAGCCAGATGAATAGCGTAGAAAGTCCCGAATAGTCTGCGTAGGGCTGGCCATAGGTCGTCGGAAAAAACGACGGCCCATTGCGCAGCATCTCCTGGGCGAACAGCACGAAGCGCGAATCGAAACCGATGGCCGCCTGCTGATACATCCCGGCGCAGAACAACACCAGCGCCAACAGACCCAGCGCGAGGGACTGTTGGCGGATGCGAGGGATCATGAGATTCAGGCGACCACGGGTTCGGTTGACCATTGCTGGTAAGGAATCGGCAATTTGCGCGATTCGCCGCGGCCGATCGGGAAGTAGGTGAAACCGATGCGTGCCAGACGGTCTGCGTCGTACAGGTTGCGGCCGTCGAAGATCACCGGTGCGTTGAGCCGCTGCTGGATCAGCTCGAAGTCCGGCGCCTTGAACTGTTGCCATTCGGTGCAGATGATCAGTGCATCGGCACCGGACAAGACCGACTCAGGCGTACCCATGAGCATCAGTTTCGATTCGTCGGGATACAGCTTCTGGGTTTCCTGCATGGCTTCCGGATCGAACGCACGGACATTCGCCCCGGCGGCCCACAGCGATTCCAGCAACACCCGGCTTGGTGCATCGCGCATGTCGTCGGTGTTTGGCTTGAACGCCAGGCCCCACAAGGCAAAGGTCTTGCCACGCAAGTCGCCCTTGTAGAACGCGTTGATGCGTTCGAACAGTTTGTGTTTCTGCCGCTCGTTGATGGCTTCCACCGCTTGCAGCAGGTCGCTGGAGCAATGGGCCTCTTCGGCGCTGTGGATCAGGGCGCGCATGTCCTTGGGGAAGCAAGAGCCGCCGTAGCCGCAACCGGGGTAGATGAAGTGGTAACCGATTCGCGAGTCGGCGCCGATGCCCAGGCGTACCGATTCGATGTCGGCACCCAGGTGTTCGGCCAGTTCGGCGATCTGGTTGATGAAGCTGATCTTGGTCGCCAGCATGCAGTTGGCGGCGTACTTGGTCAGTTCGGCACTGCGCAGGTCCATGAACATGATGCGTTCATGGTTGCGGTTGAAGGGCGAGTACAGGTCACGCATCACTTCACGCACTTCGTCGCGTTCACAGCCAACGACGATACGGTCCGGGCGGCGGCAGTCGGCCACGGCCGAACCTTCTTTCAAAAACTCCGGGTTGGACACGATATCGAACTGCAATACGCGCCCGGCATTGAGCAGGCATTTGTCAATGTGGGCACGCAAGGCGTCGCCGGTGCCGACCGGAACGGTGGATTTCTCCACCAGGATCGCCGGCTGTTCGCGATGACGTGCAACCGCTTCGCCCACCGACATCACGTAGCGCAAATCCGCTGAACCGTCGTCCCGGGATGGAGTACCGACCGCGATGAACAGCACCTCTCCGTGCTGTACCGCGAATTTTTCGTCGCTGGTGAACTGCAACCGTTTGGCGTCAAGGCCTTCGCGTACCAGGCTGGCCAGCCCGGGTTCGAAAATACTCACGTGGCCCTGCTTGAGCAGTTCGACTTTTTTCTGGTCAACGTCCATGCAGACTACGTCGTGGCCGACTTCCGCCAATACCGCTGCCTGCACCAGGCCAACATAACCGCTACCAAACACACTGATTTTCATGGGGCACTCCTTAATTCGGGCGCACGAGCAGGTCGAGAATTGATGGTAATGACGCCGAGGATGACCAATGCCACGCCAAGGCTTTTTGTAAGGCTGAATGATTCGTTGAACAGCGGCAGGCTGGCGGCCAGCAGGTACACCAGCGCGTAGCTGATGCTCAGCAACGAGTAGGCCCGGCCCAGGGGCAGGTCCCGCAGGGCGGCGAGCCAGCAGAGCATCGACAAGGCATAGGCGAAGATCGCTACGAGCACCACGGCAACGGGTGTCAGGTCGATGTGGGCGCTGAGCCAGTGTTCGGGTTGTGGCAGATGACTCATGCTCCAGCGCATGCCCAGTTGAGCGGCGCTGACCAGCAACACACTGCCCAGTGCGAAGGTGATACCGCGACTCAGGTTCATGCGTGTTGCCCCAGCAGTGCAACGCCGCCGATCACCAGCGCCACACCCAGCCAGTGGCGGCGGTCGATGGTTTCGTGGAACACGAAACGCGCGACCAGGGTGATCAGCACGAAGTTCAGGCTCAGCATCGGGTAGGCAATCCCGACTTCCAGGCGTTGCAGCACCAGCAGCCACACCAGCAGGCCCAGTCCCAAAGAGGCCAGGGCCAGCCAAAGCCAGGGTGAGCGCAGTCTCTCCATCCACCCGGAAGGTTTGCCGCGCCAGCTTTCTACCGCATATTTCTGGGCAATCTGGCCCAGGCAGGTCAGCAGGCAGGCGACCAGTAGCAATAGCAGGCTCATAGCGTCGCCTGAGGGATAATCAAAATAACCAGGTTGCCTTGTTCATACCGTTTGCCCTCTTTGGGCAATTGATCAAGTTCGCGCAGCTCTTCTTCGCCTTTGACCCGCATGACCACACCGACCGAGCCTAGTTGGCGAGCGTCGTGCATCCACTGTTGCACCTGGTCAGGGTTGACGCGCTGCTTGAGCGAATCAGGATAGGCAAGGCCATATTTCAATTCGCCTATCGTGTTGAAAAAAGCCACTTCCGGCCGTTTCACCCGCCAGGACAATGCCGACGCGGCACCCAGATCGTTGCTCAACAATTTGGCACTCTGGCCAAGCTCCTGGGCGTGATCGAGGATGAACTGGTCAGGCGTTTTGTTGGCGACTACGGAATTGGGCAGTCCGGCAGGCAATAAACCGATGAGCAGCAGGCTGCCAAAAGCCGGGGCTGCCCAGCACTGCAACGGGCGGAAGGCCTGCAGCAGGTTGGCCATGATCCAGCCGATCAAGCCGATGAACACCAACACCAGGTTGTGCAGTTCATGATCGTAAATCGGCTTTTTCAATTGCAGATAAACCAGGGCCAACAGGGTGACCACACCCACCACCAGGTTCAGCAGGCCGTTGATGCCCAGGACGCGACCTTGCTCCAGCTTCAATCGGTCAGCCAGTGCATGGCCGAGCAACAATGCCAGGGGCAACAGGCACGGCAGGATGTAGGCCGGCAACTTGCCCTTGCTCAGGCTGAAGAAGAACAACGGCATCCACAGCCACAGCAGCAGGAACCCGATATTGGACTGGCGTCGGGTCTGCCAGGCTTGCTTCAGCGCGGGCGGCAGCAATGCAACCCACGGCATGCTGAAAGCGACCAGCAACGGCAGGTAATACCACCATGGCGCGTTATGCTGGGCATCGTCCCCGGCAAAACGGCGGATGTGTTCGTGCCAGAAGAAAAACCGCCAGTAGTCAGGCTCCTGGGCGTGCACTGCCAGCGCCCATGGCAGGCTGACGGCGATGGCGACCACGACCGCCACCGGGCCGTAGACCAGCAGTTCACGCCAGCGTTTTTGCCAGATCATCCAGGGCAGCGCAATCAGCACCGGCAGTAGCCAGGCCAGGAAACCCTTGGTCATGAAGCCCATGCCGCAGGCAAGGCCCAGCACCGCCCACGCGATCAGGCGTTGACCGCGGGTGACGCTGTCCAGGGCAAACCACAACGCGACCAGGCTCAGATTGACCCAGAAGGTGAATTGCGGATCGAGGTTGGCATACCCCGCCGAAGCGGCAATGACCGTGAAGCTCATGTACAGCAGCGCGCAGGCGAAACTCTTGCGCGGTTCGTTCCACATCCGGCGGGCGACCAGGTAGCACAGCAGCACGCTCAAACCGGTGCTCAGTGCCGAAGCGAAGCGCACTCCGAAGAGGTTCTGGCCGAACAGCGCCTGACCGATGGCAATCATCCAGTAGCCGGCCGCGGGTTTTTCGAAATAGCGCACGTCCATGAAGTGTGGCGACACCCAGTTGCCGCTCAGGAGCATGCCTTGGCTGATCTGGGCGTAGCGGGTTTCGTCAGGAATCCATAAGCCATGGCTGCCCAATGGCAGCAGGTATGCCAGCGCCACCATGGCCAGCAGTAACGGCAAAGCCCAGCGTTTGCTCATGCGCCTTGCACTCCCAGCCAGCCTTCGCGACCTTCGAGCGCACCGCGTACCACGCGGCCGATCGGCAAACTGTCAGGGGCCTGGGGCAGCAAGTCGCCCAAGGGTTGAAAACGGATGTCCCGCTGATGTGCATCGCTCAGCAGTTGACGGAAATCATTAGCCATCAGAATCCCTTCTACCTCGGCATGGATCGTGTAGACATTGAGTTTTTCCGGCGTGAACCGGTCCAGGATGAACCTGTTGAAGTCCTTGGCGGCGACGGTCGGCCCGACCACTTCGTCGAAGGTCGGCAGGTCCACCGGAATTTGCGGTGCGCCCAGGCGACCATCGGCCAATCGTGGCTGGAACAGGCTCAGGCCGCGACAATCGCTGTTATAGCGAAAGCCGAAGCCCTGCTTGGCTTCGATCACACGCTCGTCGGCACGCCAGCCGGCGGACGCCGAGCAGGTGATCTTGTCCCCGAGAATGTCGCTGAGGGTGTCCACGCCACGGCGTATCTGTTCGACCAGTTGTGCGTCGCTCCAGCGCCCGGCGTTGGCTTGCCAGCCGTGGTGATCCCAGGCGTGCAGGCCAACCTCATGCCCGGCATCCCGGGCCTGGCGCATCAAGTGCCCCAGGTCGCGGCCGATCGGTTTTCCAGGCCATGCGGTGCCGGCCAGCAGAATGTCCCAGCCATACAGGCCGGCTGCGTTGGAACGGAGCATTTTCCAGAGAAACTGTGGACGGATGAGGCGCCACAAGTGGCGCCCCATGTTGTCCGGCCCGACACTGAAGAAGAACGTCGCCTTGATCTGTGCTTCATCAAGGATTTCCAGCAACCGAGGCACTCCCTCTCGGGTGCCCCGGTACGTGTCGACATCGATCCGCAGTCCCGCCTGCATCAACGCTTGTCCGCGATTTCGAGCATGGCTTCGCGCAAGAAGAAGTCCAGGGTGTTGCCGATGGTTTCACTCATCTCCACGGTTGGCGTCCAGTCCAGCAGGCGCTTGGCGTTGGCGATGCTCGGCTTGCGGTGCGACACGTCCTGGTAACCGGTGCCGTAGAACGCCTTGCTTTCGATGTCGCGGAAACCGGCGAACGGAGGGAAGTTGGCGCGCAGCGGGTGGGCTTCGAACTGACGCAGCAGCTCTTCGCCCAACTGACGGATGCTGGCCTCGTTTTCCGGGTTGCCGATGTTGATGATCTGGCCATTGCAGACATCGTTGTCGTTATCGATGATCCGTGCCAGGGCTTCAACACCGTCGGCGATGTCGGTGAAGCAGCGTTTTTGCTCGCCACCGTCGAACAGGCGAATCGGCGTACCTTCCACCAGGTTCAGGATCAGCTGGGTAATGGCGCGGGAGCTGCCGATTCGGGCCGAATCCAGACGGTCCAGGCGTGGACCCATCCAGTTGAACGGACGGAACAGGGTGAAATTCAGACCCTTCTGGCCATAGGCCCAGATCACGCGGTCCAGCAGTTGCTTGGAGACCGAGTAGATCCAGCGCTGCTTGTTGATCGGACCGACCACCAGGTTGGAGTTGTCTTCGTCGAAGTTGTTGTCCTGGCACATGCCATAGACTTCCGAGGTCGACGGGAAGATCACGCGCTTGTTGTACTTGACGCAGTAGCGAACCAGTTTCAGGTTTTCTTCGAAGTCCAGTTCGAACACACGCAGCGGGTTCCGGGTGTATTCGATTGGCGTGGCGATGGCCACCAGCGGCAGTACCACGTCGCACTTCTTGATGTGGTACTCGATCCACTCGGAGTGGATGCTGATGTCGCCTTCGACGAAGTGGAAGTTCGGGTGGCTGCGCAGGCGCTCGATGGCGTCCGAACCGATGTCCAGGCCGTAGACCTCGTAGCGGTCGTCACGCAACAGGCGCTCGGACAAGTGGTTGCCGATGAAGCCGTTGACGCCGAGGATCAGCACGCGGGTGCGACGTGGGGCACGGCCGGATTCGGCACCGCGCAGCACGGAACCGTCCACCAGGCCCAGTTCGTTGGCCAGTTGCGGACCGCTCAGGTACAGACCGTTGTCGTTGCGCTGGCCGGCGTTGATGATCAGCGAGTCTTGACCGCAGGCGATGCGCAGCGGGTCGACGCTGATGACGCGGCCTGGCGCCAGGCCTTCGTTGCCCTTGGCGACTTCAGCGCTCCAGACAATCAGCTTGTGCTCGCCTACCGCGCAGAAGGCACCGGGGTATGGCTGGGTCACGGCGCGCACGAGGTTGAACAGTTCTTCGGCCGGCTTGGCCCAGACCAGTTTGCCGTCAGCCGGAGTGCGACGGCCGAACACCGTGGCTTTGGATTCGTCTTGCTGTGTTTCGCTGACCTTGCCTTGCAGCAGCGCCGGCAGGGTGTCGCGCAGCAGTTCAGCGGCGGCGGTGCGCAACTTGCCGTGCAGGCTCAGCGCGGTGTCGCTGCGCTCGATGGCGACCTTTTGCTGGGCCACGATGGCGCCCGCATCGGCGCGCTTGACCATGCGGTGCAGGGTCACGCCGGTTTCCGTTTCGCCGTTGACCAGTACCCAGTTGGCCGGTGCGCGACCACGATAGCGTGGCAACAGGGAACCGTGGAGGTTGAACGCGCCTTTGCGCGCAGTGGCCAACAGCGGTTCGCTCAGCAGGTTGCGGTAGTAGAAGGAGAAAATGTAGTCGGGATCGAGTTTGGCGATACGCTCGATCCACAACGGGTGGTTGGCATCTTCCGGTGCATGCACGGCAATGCCGTGGCGGGCGCACAACTGTGCGACGGAACCGTAGAACGCATTCTCCTTCGGATCGTCGGCGTGGGTGAACACCGCAGCGATCTCAAACCCGGAGGAGAGCAGGGATTCGATGCCGGCGCAGCCAATATCGTGATAGGCGAAGACAACAGCTTTTGCACTCATGAAGGAACCTGATCTGAAGAAGTGGAAGTAAGGCCGTCGACGGTAACAACGGAAGAGGGGGATTCGGGCTGGCTACGCAGCACCTTTTCAATGAAGAAGCGCGGACGTGCGCGCACGTCGCTGTACATGCGGCCCAGGTATTCACCCAACAGGCCCATGCCGATGAATTGACCACCGGTGAAGACGAACAGCACGGCGAACAGTACGAAGGTACCGCCACCGGCCCAGCCGGAACCGAACACCAGACGCAACAGGATCAGCGCAATGGCGAATAGAACACCCAGGGCCGCCATGCCGACGCCGACGATGCTCAGCAGTCGCAGCGGCGTGGTGGTCATGCAGGTGACCAGGTCGAACATCAGGTTGATCAGGCGCATGGGGCTGTACTTGGAATCGCCGTGTTCACGCTCGGAGTGGGTCACGGGGATTTCCGTGGTGTGGCGGGCAAAGCTGTTGGCCAGGATCGGAATGAAGGTGCTGCGTTCACGGCAGGCGAGCATGGCGTCGACGATGGTGCGTCGGTAGGCGCGCAGCATGCAGCCATAGTCGCTCATGGCCACGCCGGTGGAACGCTGCACGGCGAGGTTGATCAGCTTCGATGGCCAGCGGCGCAAGGCCGAGTCCTGGCGGTTGTTGCGCACCGTCGCGACGACGTCATAGCCAAGTTCGGCCTGGGCCACCAGCCGCGGGATTTCTTCGGGCGGGTTTTGCAGGTCGGCATCGAGGGTGATGACGACATCGCCCTTGCACTGTTCGAAACCGGCCATGATCGCCGCGTGCTGGCCGTAGTTGCGGTTGAGGATCACTGCCACCACCGGGCTGCCTTCGCGGGAGGCGGCGTCTTCCAGGATCTGCGCGGAGTCATCACGGCTACCGTCGTCGACCAGCACGATTTCATAGGCCTGGTGCAACTGCTGGCAAGCCGCTTCAGTGCGCCGGAGCAACTCAGGCAGGCTTTCCTGTTCGTTGTAGACCGGAATGACGATCGAAACGAAGTTGATTGGGTAAGGTCTCAAAGGCTTCTGTCCATACAGTTTTCGATGGCACCGACGACGCGCTCGACATCATCGGTGGTCATGTCGGGGAACAACGGGATCGAACACAGCCGCGCCGAATTCCATTCGGTGTTGGGCAGGTACAGGTTGGGGTAACGCTGGCGGTAGTAAGTGTGCAGGTGCGTTGCAATGAAGTGAATACCTGTGCCGACATTCTGTTCCTGGAGCGCTTTCATGAATGCTTCGCGATCCAGCCCGCAGCGCTCGGCATCGATACGCAGGATGAACAGGTGCCAGGCGTGTTTTTGCGAATAGGCGGGGACGGCCAGCGGCTGCACCGGCAAGCCTTCCAGGCGCTGCAAGTAGGTCTGGGCCAGTTGAGTGCGCCTGGCGTTGATTTCGTCCAGGCGTTCCAGTTGCACCAGTGCGATGGCCGCGTTGATGTCGGCCAGGTTGTACTTGAAGCCGGGTTCGACCACCTGGGCCTGGGGCTTGCGGCCGTGGGTCAGGCGGTCGTAGGCATCAACCCCCAGCCCGTGAAACTTGAGCATGCGTACTCGCGAGGCCAGGGCCTCATCGTCGCTGACGAACATGGCGCCTTCGGCGCAGGTCATGTTCTTGATCGCGTGGAACGAGAAGATCGCCGTGCCTTTGGAACCGACGTGGCGACCTTTATAGAAAGTGCCTGCCGCGTGGGCGGCGTCTTCGATCACGGCAATGCCGTGTTTGTCGGCCAGGGCGTAGAGCGGATCGAGGTCGAATGCCGCACCGGCGTAATGCACCGGGATAATGGCTTTGGTGCGCGAAGTGATCGCAGCTTCGATAGTGGCCACGTCGGTCATCAGCGTGTCGCGGTCGACGTCGACGAACACTGGCGTGGCACCCAGCAGGGTGATCATGTTGGCGGTGGAAACCCAGGTTTGCGAGGGCGTAATGACTTCATCGCCGGGACCGACACCCAATGCCAGCAGGGTGATATGCATCCCGCCGGTGGCTGAGGAAAGTGCCACGGCATGTCGGCAACCGACGTAGTTGGCGAAGTGTTCTTCCAGTGCCTGGTTCTTCGGTCCGGTAGTGATCCACCCGGAGCGCAATACTTGCTCTACGGCCGCGATTTCTTCGTCGCCGATGCTGGGACGGGAGAAAGGGAGAAACGCCTGACTCATGGGCACCTCAGGGGCTGAAAACGTAAATAGCCTTTGAGGCTAAAAGGGATCCAAAAATCAGCATAGACGCTAAATCAGAATCTGCATCAAATCAACTAGTTACTGGTGTGGAGGTGAAAAACCGCGTCGGTTGACTTTTTTCGCCATGGCCGGCAGGTTGGACGTCCATTTGGGTTGCGCCGACTTTACAGAAGGTTATGCCCGATTTTGTGAAAGGAACATGAAAAAACGGTTGGGGAATCGTTTTATCTGAAGGCTATTAAGCCGCTGTTCAGACTTCTTCCGTTTACCGCGTTTTTAGGAAAAGTCCTACAAGTGTATTGTCTTTTATATCATCGTTATTTCACTTCTTAGTTGTTTCATTGAACTGTTTACATTCAAGGCCGTTTCGTTTGATTGACTTACCTGTTACTGACTCACGCTCACCCCTCACCAATCCGCTGACCCTGTATCTGGCGCGACTGGCGCCATCCAGCCAACTGACCATGCGTTATGTGCTGCAAGATGCCGCCGACCGCCTGGGCTTCGAAGACCAGGATATCGAGGAGATACCCTGGCACAACTTGCAGCCCGAGGATGTGATCGCCCTGGTGGCCACTTTGCGTTCGGATGGTTATGCGCCGAACACCTCCTCGCTGTATGTCAACGCGGTGCGCGGGGTGATGAACGAAGCGTGGCGCATGAGCCTGATCTCTCAGGACCATCTGTTGAAGATGCGTACGGTGAAGGGCATGGCCGGGACACGGCTGTCCCAGGGGCGCAATCTCAGGCGCACGCTGATTCAGGAATTGATGGCGGTCTGCGCCGCCGATCCGCGGCCGCAAGGCCTGCGGGATGCAGCGATCATCGGGATTCTGTACGGTTCGGGGATGCGCAAATCCGAATCGGTGAACCTGGAGCTGAACCAGGTCGATTTCACCGAGCGCAGCCTGCGGGTGACGGCCAAGGGCAACAAACAGTTGATCAAGTACGCCCCGGCCTGGGCCTTCGCCAAGCTTGAAGCCTGGCTTGAACTGCGCCGTTCGCTGCTCAAGGACGGCGAGCCGGACGACCCGTTCCTGTTCAACCGCATCCGCCGGGGCAGCCATATCACCCGTGAGCGCATCACCAAGCACGCGATTTACTACATCGCCCGGCAACGGGGCGCGCAGGTCGGGGTGAAAATCATGCCCCACGACTTCCGGCGTTCATTCATAACCCGGGTGATCGAAGAGCATGACTTGTCGATTGCGCAGAAGCTGGCGCACCACAGCAACATCCAGACCACGGCCAACTACGATGTGCGCGATGACAACGAGCGGCGTCGGGCGGTGGATCGATTCGATCTGTGAACGATCACATCTCGCTCAGCACATGGGCATGGCCGATGGTCGAGACCTGAACCGAGCTGCCGGCGGGTGGTGCATACATGCCTGAGCTGCGCACCAGCAGTGATCGGCCCGGTTGCTCGCGGCTGGTCAATGGCTGGAGTTCCACCGTCAGCGTGCAGGTGTTGCCGCTGAAGTCCCGGTCGGTGACCACGGCCCGGCAACCGCTGGCTTCCGGGTCGCTGGGCAGGATGCTGGCCAGTTGAAGTTGTTCGGGGCGCAGCATGATCTGCGCCGCGCTGTTGTTGCGGTGGTTGTTGACCGGGATCCGCCCCAGGTCGCAATGGGCCCAACCGGCCTCGATGCGTGCGGGCATGACCACGGCATCCCCCAGGAACAGGGCGGTCTGTTCGTCTTCGGGGTAGCGGTAGAGGTCCAGCGGATGCCCTGACTGGACCAGTCGGCCATGGCGCATCACCGCCAACTGGTCGGCGAACGACAGGGCTTCACTCTGGTCATGGGTGACCAGAATGGTGGTGACGCCCGCGTCTTCCAGCAGCCGCGCAACCATCTTGCGCATTGCGGCGCGCAATCCGGTATCGAGCGCCGAGAACGGCTCGTCCAGCAGCATCAGCCGTGGCTGTTGCGCCAACGCCCGGGCCAGGGCCACGCGCTGTTGCTGGCCACCGGACAATTCGTGAGGCCAGCGCTCGGCCATCTTCGCGTCCAGCGCCACGCTGTCCATCAGCTCGGCGACGCGCAGTTGTTTTTCAGTGCCCTTGGTCGCCAAGCCGAAGCCGATGTTCGCGGCCACGGTCATGTGTGGAAAGAGTGCGCCGTCCTGCGGCACGTAGCCGATCAGGCGTTGATGGGCCGGCACTTCGTGGGTGCCGTCGACCAGGGTCTGGCCATTGAACGAAAGACGTCCGGCGTCGGGGAATTCGAAGCCGGCAATCATCCGCAGTAACGTGGTTTTACCGGAGCCGGAAGGACCGACGATCACCGTGCGACTGCCGCTGGGCACCGACAGGCTGACGTTGTCCAGGGCGCAATGGGCGCCATAGGATTTGTAGAGGGCATTCAATTCAAGAGTGTTCATCGGCCAGCCGTTTTTTTCGATTGGTGATAAAGAAGTCCGGTCAGCGGCAGCGACAGCATAACCATCAACAAGGCGTAGGGTGCAGCGGCGGCATAATCGATTTCGCTGGTCATGGCCCAGAATCCGGTCGCCAGGGTGCGCGTGCCATTCGGAGCCAGCAACAGGGTGGCGGTCAGCTCGTTGGTGATCGCCAGGAACACCAGCGCCGCGCCGGCGGCAGCCCCCGGAGCGGCCAGTCGCAAGGTGATCAGCCACAGTGCCCGGGCCGGCGAGCGGCCCAGGCTGCGGGCAATGTTTTCCAGTTCCACCGGGGCCTGGGCAATGCCTGCGCGCAGGCTCACCAGCGCGCGGGGCAAGAACATCAACAGGTACGCCAGCAGCACGGTGAAGGTGGTTTGGTAAATCGGCCGGGCAAAATGGATCGTGACGGTCACCAACGCCAGCGCCACGATAATTCCCGGCAGGGAGCTGGTGATGTAGTTGCAGCTTTCCAGCACTCGTTGCAGTCGGCCGGGGTAGCGGATTGACAGCCAGGCGATCGGGATCGCCGCGCAGGTGGTCAGCGCCGCGCCCGCAATACCGAGCAACAGGGTTTGCTCCAGGGCCGGCAGCAATTCGGCCATGTCCCAGACTTCCACACCGCCGGCGATCAGCCATTTGCCCAGGGTGATCAAGGGCACGCCCAGGGCCAGGGTGCAGGTCACGATTTGCAGGGTCAACGAGAGCAGGGTGGATGCCGGTTTCAGGCACACGACCCGTTGCTCCCGGGCGCTTCCCGAACCGACGCGAGCATAACGGGCAGAACCCCGGGCGGCGGATTCGGCCGTCAACATCGCCAGGCAACACAACGCCAGCACGCTGGCCAGCATGTGCGCCGCTGCGCCGTTGAAGGTCGATTTGAACTGATCGAAGATCGCGGTGGTAAAGGTGTCGAAGCGGATCATCGCGTACAGGCCGTATTCGGCGAGAAGGTGCAGGCCGACCAGCAAGGCACCGCCGCAGATCGCCAGGCGCAATTGCGGCAACACCACGCGGAAAAACACTTTCCAGGGTTTGAGCCCCATGGATTCGGCGACGTCTTCAATGGCCGGGTCGAGCCGGCGCAAGGTGGCCGCTACCGGCAAATACAGGAACGGGAAGTAGGCGATGACCGAGACCAGGACACCGGCAAACAAGCCGTGGATCGGTGGCACCAGGCTGACCCAGGCGTAGCTGTGAACGAACGCGGGCACCGCCAGCGGTGCGGTGGCCAGCAACGACCACCAGCGTCGTCCGGGCAAATTTGTACGTTCTGTGAGCCACGCCAGTGTCACCCCCAGCGCCACGCACAACGGAATCGTCAGCAGTACCAGCAATACGGTATTGATCAGCAGTTCGCCAACCCGGGGGCGGAACACCAGGGTCACGACGGTTGACCAGCCTGTCTGCAGGGACACGCCAATAACGTAAGCGATCGGTAGCAGTGCCAGTAATGAAACCAGCACCGACAAACCGATCACCCATACACCGCCACGTCCCGCAAAGACTCCGCGGGATCGTCGACGCAAATGTGCGGGTGTCGCCTCGGCGACACCCGCAGGCAGGGTTTCAGGCATCAATTTAGAGCAGTCCGGCCTGTGTCATCAGCTCCACGGCTTTTTTGCTGTCGAGTTTGGAAGCATCGACAGTCGGCGCATCGAGTTGCTGCAGGGGCACCAGTTTAGGGTTGGATTCAGCGTTCTTGCCCACGGCGTACTCAAACGACTTGCCGTTTTTCAGGACGGCCTGGCCATCCTTGCCGGTAATGTATTTGAGAAACGCCTGGGCTTGTTCTTTGTGTTGGCTGGAAGCGAGGACGCCGCCGCCGGAGATGCTAACAAAAGCGCCCGGATCTTTGTGCTTGAAATAGTGCAGGGCGGTGTTTTTGCTGTTTTCGCCGGTCTTGGACTGATCCACCAGGCTGTAATAGTGGTAGATCACGCCGCTGTCGATCTGCCCGGCATTCACCGCCTTGAGTACCGAGCTGTTGCCACGGTAGTTGGTGTAGTTGGTTTTCATCGCTTTCAGCCATTCCAGCGTGGCGGCTTCACCCTTTTGTTCCAGGATGGCAGCGACGATGGCCTGGAAGTCAGCACCGCCTGGCGACGCAGCCCAGCGACCCTTCCAGCTCGGATCGGCCAGGTCCATGATCGATTTCGGCAGATTGGCTTCCGACAGTTTGCCCGGGTTGTACACAAACACCGTGGAGCGCGCGGCAATCCCGACCCATTTGCCGTGGGCCGGGCGATAGGCGGAGTCAACCTGTTCCAGCGTGGTCTTGTCGACAGGCGCAAACAGCCCGGCGTTGTCGACCAGCACCATGGCCGGGGAGTTTTCGGTCAGGAATACGTCCGCCGGAGAAGCCGTGCCTTCCTGCACGATCTGGTTGCCCATCTCGGTGTCATCGCCGTTACGCAAGGTCACGGGAATACCGGTTTCCTGGGTAAAGCCCTCGACCCAGGCCTTGGTCAGGCCTTCGTGTTGCGCGTTGTACACCACGATGCCGACGGAGTCAGCTGCGTAGACCTGGCCAGCGCTCAGCAAAGCGGTGGCCAGCAGGGCCTTTTTCAAGAACGAAGGGATGTTGGGAATCATTCTGCGAGCTGCTCCTGGTGCATTTTTCTGAAAGTCATACGCATTGAAACGCTTGTAAATCAATGCGAATCATTTGCATGTTTTGAATTGCAGGGAATGTAGAGATCCAAATGAGAAAATAACGTAAAAAAAACCGTAAATACATGTAATTTTCATTCAGATTAGCAGCGCTGTGCCCACTGTGGTTCGACTCGTCGCTTAAACGATGCGAAAACGAAAAACCCGAGAGGCCGGTTCGACCTCTCGGGTTTTTTGCGTCTTGCCTGTCAGGGCTGGATTTGCGGGAAGATCAGGACTTGCAGGTTGCCGCGCTGATAGCGTTTTCCGTCGATGGGCAGCGCCTCGACTTCCTGAATTTCATCGACGCTGTTGACCCTCATTACCACCCCGACCGAGCCCTTCTTACGCGCTTCGGTCATCCATTGCCCGATGTCTTGCTGAGTCACTTTGCGCGAGGCCGCGTCCGGATCCGAAAGACCATACTTGAGCTCGCCGACAACATTGTACAGCGCCACCTCCGGTCGCCTGGTCAGCCACGACAAGGCCGAGGCCGCACCCAGGTCGTTGCTCAGCAGCGAGGTGGTCTGGTTCAAGCTGTCCAGGTGTTCGGCGATAAACCGGTCGGGCATCCTGCTGTCGACGATCTGGCCCGGCATGGCGGCGGGCAGCAGTGCCACCAGCAGCCAGATGCCGAGGGCCGGCATCGCCCATAACGTCAATGGCCGCAGGATTTGCAGGGCGTTGGCGATGATCCAGCCCAGCAGCACGATGAACGCCAGGGACAGGCTGAACATCTCGGTATTCTCAAAAACCTCTTTGCTCAGTTGCAGGTACAGCAAAGCGATCAAGGCCGTCGTGGCAATGACCACGTTGAGCCAGCCGTTGACGCGAATCGTCCGCCCCTGTGCGCGTTCCAGCAGGCTGGTCAGCGCATGACCCATCAGCAGCGCCAGCGGCAACAGGCACGGCATGATGTAGGTCGGCAACTTGCCGCTGCTCACGCTGAAAATCGCCAATGGCAACAACAGCCAGAGCAGGAGAAAACCGCTGACGGGCTGGCGCTTGTCGTTCCAGGCCTGGATGAACGTTGTCGGCAACAACGCGGCCCAGGGCAGGGCGCAGACGACCAGCATCGGCAGGTAGAACCACCACGGACGGGCGTGTTGCGCATTGTCGGCGGCGAAGCGACGTACGTGCTCGTTCCAGAAGAAGAAATTCCAGAAGTCCGGTTCCTGATGATGAATGGCCAATGTCCAGGGCAAGCAGACGGCCGCGGCGACCACAACAGCCAGTGGCCCGTAACGCAACAGCTCACCCATGCGGCGCTGCCAGAGCATGTAGGGCAGGGCGATCGCCGCTGGCAGCAGCCAGGCCAGAAAGCCCTTGGTCATGAAGCCCATGCCGCAGGCGATACCCAGCATCGTCCAGGCACCCAGGCGGGCACGCGTGGTGCGGCTGTCGATGGCAAACCACAGTGAAACCAGGCTCAGGTTGACCCACAGGGTGAACTGCGGATCGAGGTTGGCGTACCCGGCCTGACCGGCAATCAGCCCGAAGCTCATGTACAACAGTGCGCAGGCAAAGCTTTTGCGCGGATCGCCCCAGAACCGGCGGGCAATCAGGTAGGTCAGCCACACGCTCAGCCCGGTACTCAACGCTGAGGCGATGCGTACCCCGAACAGATTGTCACCAAACACCGCCTGGCCGATGGCAATCATCCAGTACCCGGCAATCGGCTTCTCGAAATAACGCAGGCCCATGAAGTGCGGTGAGATCCAGTTCCCGCCCTGCAGCATTTCCTGGCTGATCTGGGCATAACGGGTTTCATCGGGAATCCACAGACCGTGGCTCATCAGCGGCAGCAAGTAGAACACGATGAACGCCAGTAACAACGCCAATAGCATCCAGCGCTCGCTGGTCGGCGCGGGTGGGGCGTACAGACGGGAAGAATGGCCAGTAAAATCTGGCAATGGCTGACTAGACGTCATGTCTCGACCTTGGCGCTTAGATGGCTGGTTGAAAAGTGATGTGCAACTAGTGAGAGAGAAAACCGGAATGATATTGAACGGCGAGAAGTGCAATCACACTTCTCGCTGTTTTGTTCAGGTTCCATTCAGTCCGGCTTGAAACAACTTAGTGGCAAAGTTCTCGGTCCGTAATGATTTCAGTTTTTTTCTTGTAACAGAGTGTTCCAGTCTTCGGCATTCACAATACCGAGCACTTGCAGTTGACCATTGCCATCGATGTGGACAAACAGCGCGCTGGCGTACTCGGCGTCCTTCGCCGAATGCTTCAGGCCGGCCTGCTTTTCAAAGTCGGCGATGCAACCGCTGTGGGTCACCAGCACCAGGTTGCGATGGGCTACCTTGTGCGCCACGACATCGTTACGCAGGGTCGTGCCGCAGGTCGCCAGCCACTCCTGGGTCCGTGGGTCGCTGTTGAACATGTAATGCGCGGTCTGCACGGTGCGCGTCACCGGGCTGGTCAGGATGTCGGCTTGCGTCAAACCCAGGCGTGCCAGGCCTTGCCCGACACCGGCGGCCGCTTCACTGCCGATTCGGGTAATACCGTCAGCCGGGCCCAGGCAAGGATTGCTGGAACGGTCGCAGCGCTCGGCGTGACGAACCAGTACCGCGATCTCGCCGGCACTCCATTGTTGCAGCAATTGGGCCCGGGCTTGCGCGCCCTCATGGGCCAGGTTGGCCGGGGATTTCGGCCACAGGACCAAACCGGTGACCACCGCGGCGACGGTCAGTGCAGCAATGGCCACGACCGATTTAGACAGGCGCGAAGACGGTTTACGCGAGACGGAATTGACCAAGTTTGTCCACCAATAGGAGCGCCAGGGAAGTACTGTTAAACAAAACCTGAAACAGCACAAAAAATGTCCGCCGAGACTAAGTTCAGCGAATTAACTGCGGCCCACGTTAAATCTGTGCAGGTGTCGGAGCGGTGAAAGGAATGTGAAAAAATTGCATAGGAGGTTCGCTCGGATAATTTGTTTGTTACTGAGAAACGTTGTCTTTTACACTTGCATGGAATGACAGCGGGAAACAGAGAGGGCGTATGGGTTGGGATTAACGGCGAACGTGTCGCCGTTAATCCGGGAAGCAGGAGAAAAGGCGTTCAGGGCGAAGGGCAGCTCGCCTGTGGTCTGGCGGCAGCCTGGCTGATCAGCGCGGCCAGGCGTTTGACGTTGTTTTGCTGGGCAAGCACCAGGTCATCGATGCTCGCACCTGACGGTGTTTGCAAGGTGCTGCGGCAAATCACCCGTGCCGTGTCGCCGATGCCGGCACTGCGCAGACGCCATTTCACGTCCATCAACGCGTATTGACCGGGGACCGAGTCAAAACGCTGCACATCGACCCGCACCGAATATTTGCCTTGTACCGGACTGTTGCTCAGTTGATCGGCCAGCGCACCGCGCAATTCATCCACGAGGGTCGCAGCCCACCAATGGGTTTCCAGGATCGCCAGGCCACTGTTGCCTTGGCGAATGACGATCTGCGCACGATCGACCTGGGGCGGCACGCTGATCGTCTCGATCTGAATCACCCCGACGGTGGTCATTGAATGATCGCCCACCTGGGCCGGGGTCAGGGTGTGGAATTGAATCGGGTCACTGCGGCAAGCGGCGAGCAGCAACATCGCGGTGACCAGGGTGAACTTCAGCGGAAAAGCCATGGGTGTTGCTCCTGTGTTCAATTGCGCGGTGGCCCCTGCAGATCCACGGGTGCGGCATTGTTCGGACGGCCGCGAAGCAGCGATTCCGGATGCCGCCCCAGGTAATCCGAAAGGTCACGCAAGGACCTCGACGTGCGTCCCAGCTCATCCAGGGTTTGCCCCAGTTTTTCCCGTTGCGGTGAATCGTCGGCCAAGGTCGAACTGGCGGACTGCAGGGTCGAATTGGCGGTTTCCAGGGTTTTGCTGACATCTGACAAGGTGGTCTGCACGCCAGGCATGATCTTGCCGTTGAATTGCATGATGCCTTTGCGCAGTTCGACGAGATTGCCATCGAGATTGCCGGCGATTCGCTCGATCGGCAGTTTGTTGATCTTGTCGACCATGGATTCGAGTTTTTCCTGCAATTGCTCGAGGCTGCCGGGAAGGGTCGGGATCATGACCGGGCGTGCGTTTGCATCGAAGGCGACTTTGTCGGCCTTGGGGTAGAAGTCCAGGGCAATGTACAACTGGCCGGTCAGGAAGTTGCCGGTGCGGGCCTGGGCACGCAGGCCGTTTTCGATGAAGGTGCCGATCAAGCGTACGCCAGCGGCTTCGTTATTAGGGTCATGATCGAGCGCCTTGAGCATTTTGATATGGGCCTGGCCCAGGCGCTGCGGGTAAATCACGATACCGACGTTGATTGGAAAGGAACGTTTTTTCTCGTCGTAATCCAGATTGACTGCCACCACCTTGCCGATTTCCACACCGAGGAATTCCACCGGGGCATCGACCTTGAGCCCGCGCAGTGCCTGGTCGAAGCGCATGGCCAGGTACTGCGGCTTGCCGTTTGGCGGGGCGAGGGCGGTTTGCTGGTCTTCGAACAGTTCGTAGGCGTACTCGGCAGCCGCAGGTTTATCGTCAGGGCTGTAGTCGGGCGCGCGGAAGGCAATACCGCCCACCAGCAAGGAAGACAACGATTCGGTCTTGACCGCAAAACCGTTGGCACCGACGCTCACGTCTATGCCGCTGGCGTTCCAGAAACGGGTGTTTTCGGTGACGTACTTGTCATTGGGTGCATGGATGAACAGCTCGATGTTCACGCCTTTGCCATCCGGGTCCAGCGCGTAGGCCACCACCTGACCCACCGGGATCTTGCGGTAGTAGACCGGAGAGCCGATATCCAGCGACCCCAGGTCCTGTGTGAACAGGGTGAAACGCTTTCCCGGCTCGCCGTAGGTGATGGGCGGCGGACTCTCCAGCCCCATGAAGTTTTTTGCCCGGCCGTTGGCCTGGCCGATATCGGCACCGATGTAATCGCCCGACAGTAGCGTGTCGATGCCGGACACACCGCCCGCGCCAATGCGCGGCCGCACGACCCAGAATTGCGAGTCTTCGCGGGTAAAGCTTTCGGCCTGCTTTTCCAGCTTGATGGTGGCGTTGACGCTCTTCTGGTCACCGCTCAGCTCCACATCGGAGACATGACCGATCACGACATTACGGTATTTGACCTCGGTTTTATTCGCGGTCAGGCCGTCCCCGGTCTTGAACGTGACAACGATGGTCGGACCTTCCTGCAGAATGCTGTGAACCACCAGCGAAATACCCACCAGCACCGCGACGATCGGCACGATCCAGACCAGTGAAACGCTGAAGCGGCGGGTCTTGATCGGCGCCGGCCCGGGGGCTTGCGGCCCGTCAGTGGCTTGTGACTTCATCCGTGACCTCCTCATTGTGTGGGTTTTCCCGTTCTTTATCCCAGATCATGCGTGGATCGAAGCTCATGGCCGACAGCATGGTGAACACCACCACCAGGCCAAAAAACAGAATGCCCGGACGCGGTTCGATGTCGGCCAGGGCCTGGAATTTCACCAGCGAGGCCACCAGGGCGACCACGATCACATCGAGCATCGACCAGTAACCGATGACCTCGACGAAGCGGTACAGCGTCGACCGCTCCTTGCGCGCCCACTCGCTGTCGCGATGCACAGTGACCAGCAGTAGCGTGATGGCGACGAACTTGATGCCCGGCACCGCGATACTGGCAATGAAAATGATCAGGGCGATGTCCCAGGCTCCGGCTTCCCAGAACTCCAACACGCCACTCATGATCGTGCTGTCGGCGCCATGGCCGACCATTTTGGTGTTCATCACCGGCAACAGGTTGGCCGGGATGTAAAACACCAGGGACGCGATCATGTAGGCCCAGGTCCGGGTCAAGGCATTGGTCTTGCGTCGATGCAAAGGCGCGCCGCAGCGCTCGCATTCGTGAGGTTTGCCAGTCATGTCGCAGGCCAGGCCGCAGGTGTGGCACAGGCACAGGTTGAGCTCGTCGGCGTAAGGAGGCGTGCTCATACAATGTCCCATAATTCGCGGATGTCGCGCCCGGCGATGCGGATCATCATCAGGCTCAGCGCAGCCAGGGCAAACAACCCGATGCCGGGCAGCACATCGAGCAGACCGGCGAGCTTGATCACCGCGACCATGGCGCCCAGCAGGCAGACTTCGAGCATGCTCCAGGGCCTCAGGGTTTCCAGCCAGCGCATGCAGAGTTTGAAACCGGGCGAACGTCGATGGGCGAGGGCGAAGCCCAGCACCCAGATCAGCAGCAACAGCTGGAAAATCGGCGCGATGATCATGGCGATTGCCGCCACCATGGCAATGAACGTGATAGGCCCCAGGCTCAGGGCCAGCACCGAGTCCCAGAGCGTTGCGCTGTTCTTCACGCCTTTGAGGCTGATGCTCATCACCGGATAGAAATTGGCAAATACCCACAGCATCAGCGCCGTGAAGGTCAACGCAAGACGCTGTTCCACCGTGAGGCCGTTATAGCGCTGAAGCACGCCGCCGCAGCGCGTACACAGGGTTTTTTGATGTTTGGCGAGCGTGACTTTCTGGTACACGCTGTCGCAGTGCTCGCAGATGATCAGCTGATCAGTAGTTGCCATGGGTCAAGCTCAACAGAAGGCAGGAGGTTCAGAGCACTCCCTCAATATAGAAGTGACTCGCAATTGAGCAAATCGAAAGTCGCACCTTGAACACTATCCGCCGCCGGGGGATGACTCGACCCACGGAATTACATGGGAAGCAAGCGACGAACGACTTCGAATTCCACTGCCTGCATTGCGCGTAATGAAAATAACCGTACTAGGCTGACTCGGGTGCCTTGAGTAGCTACAGGAATTCAGTTGTCTGGTCAGTAGAACGCCTGGAACTAACCAGAGGGCATGGTTTGGGGTAACTCACCAGGGTCCGGTCACGGATTACTTGAAAACAAGTAGCCGGCCACAAGGATCCGTCCCGATAAAGGAAGGTCGCCATGAAAACACTCTCGCATCGCTCAAGGTTCTACATTGCAGGTTCATTACTGATAGCGCTTAACGGTATGGCCCAGGCTGCACAAACAGAAAAGCCCAATATCCTGTTCATCGTGTCCGACGATACCGGCTACGGCGATCTGGGGCCGTACGGTGGCGGTGTCGGCCGGGGCATGCCGACACCCAGCATCGACGAACTGGCCGCTGAGGGCACAACCTTTTACTCGTTCTACGCGCAACCAAGCTGCACGCCAGGGCGAGCCGCCATGCAGACCGGGCGCATCCCCAATCGCAGCGGCATGACCACCGTGGCCTTCCAGGGCCAGGGCGGTGGTTTGCCCGCCGCCGAGTGGACGCTGGCCTCGGTGCTCAAGACCGGCGGGTACGAAACCTACTTCACCGGCAAGTGGCACCTGGGTGAAGCCGACTATGCGTTGCCCAATGCCCAGGGCTATGACGTGATGAAGTACGTCGGCCTCTATCACCTCAATGCCTACACCTACGCCGACCCGACATGGTTCCCCGACATGGACCCGGAAACCCGGGAAATGTTTACCAAGGTGACCAAGGGCGCACTCTCGGGCAAGGCGGGAGAAAAGGCCGTCGAAGAGTTCAAGATCAACGGCCAGTATGTTGATACGCCGGTCATCGATGGCAAACCCGGTGTAGTCGGGATCCCCTACTTTGACGGTTATGTGGAAAAAGCCGCACTGGAATTCCTCGACACCGCCGCCAAATCCGACAAGCCGTTCTTCATCAACGTCAACTTCATGAAAGTGCACCAGCCGAACCTGCCGGCACCGGAGTTCGTTCACAAGTCGATCTCCAAGTCCAAGTACGCCGACTCGGTGGTCGAACTGGATACGCGCATCGGCCATATCATGGACAAGCTCAAGGCGCTGGGCCTGGATAAAAACACGCTGGTGGTTTACACCACCGACAACGGCGCCTGGCAGGACGTTTATCCGGACGCCGGCTACACGCCATTCCGTGGCACCAAGGGCACCGTGCGCGAGGGCGGTAACCGGGTCCCTGCAATCATGACCTGGCCTGGAAAAATCAAGCCCAATGCCAAGAACCACGACATTCTCGGCGGGCTCGATTTGATGGCGACCTTCGCCTCGGTGGCCGGCATCAAGTTGCCGGAGAAAGATCGCGAAGGTCAGCCGATCTATTTCGACAGCTACGACATGACCCCGGTGATAACCGGCACTGGCCCCGACCCACGTAAGGAGTGGTTCTATTTCACCGAAAACGAGTTGTCGCCGGGGGCGGCCCGCGTAGGCAACTACAAGGCCGTGTTCAACCTGCGTGGCGACAACGGTGTGCCGACCGGTGGCCTGGCCGTGGACACCAACCTGGGCTGGAAAGGTGAGTCGAAGTACGTGGCGGTCGTACCGCAAGTCTTTGACTTGCTGCAAGATCCACAGGAGCGCTATGACATCTTCATGAGTAATGTCACCGAGCGCACCTGGACCATGGTGCCGATCAGTCAGGCGATCAACAAGCTGATGCAGACCTACATCAAATACCCGCCACGCAAGCTGCAAAGCATGGGCTATGACGGGCCGATCGAATTGTCGAAGTACCAGAAATTCCAGTCGATTCGGGAAAGCTTGCAGAAGGAGGGCGTCAATATCCCGGTGCCTAACTAGCGGTGCGGCAGCGGTCTTGCTCAAGACCGCTGCATTTCTGTCGGCCAGGCGGGGGAACTCCCTCGCCACGGCTACCCGGTCAACCCAGCACTTCCCGCATCCGATACCAGAACATGCCAAGGGCCAGCAACGGTGAGCGCAGGGCGCGTCCGCCGGGGAAGGTCATGTGCGGCACGGCGCTGAACACGTCAAAGCCTTTGCTGTGGCCGGCATGGATCGCTTCGCCCAACAACTTCGCGCACCAGTGGGTCACGTTCAGGCCATGGCCGGAGTAACCCTGGGCGTAGAACACGTTCGGGTGCTGGCTCAGGCGCCCGACCTGGGGGAAGCGGTTGGCCGAGATGCCGATCTTGCCGCCCCACTGATACTCGATGCGCACATTGGCCAGTTGTGGGAACACCTTGAGCATTTGCGGACGCATGTAGGCGCTGATGTCCGAAGGATCGCGCCCGGAGTAATGGCAGGCACCGCCGAACAGCAAGCGACGGTTAGCCGAGAGCCGGTAGTAGTCCAGGCCGACCTTCTGGTCGCACAGCGCGAGGTTGTGCGGGATCAGTTTTGCAGCGGCGTCTTCCGACAACGGCTCGGTGGCGATGATGTAGCTACCCGCAGGGAGTACCTTGCCGCTGAGCTTCGGTTCGAGTTCTTCCAGATGCGCGTTGCAAGCCAGCACCAAGGTTCCTGCACTCACAGTGCCACCGGCACAGCGCACTTGCACCGTGCTGCCATGGATCAATTCCAGCACCGGGCTCTGCTCGAAAATTTGCACCCCTAGGGACTCGGCAACTTGCGCCTCGCCAAGGACCAGGTTCAGCGGATGCAAATGCCCCGAGCCCATGTCCACCAGGCCACCGGCATACACGCCGGAGTTCACCACCTGCTCACGGATCTGATCCGGCGCGACCAATCGGGTTTCAAAGGCATAACCGGACTCGATCAGCTCCGCCTGTTCGGTCTTGAACGCTTTGAACTGGGCCGGGGTATTGGCCAGTTCGCAAAAGCCCCAGCTGAGGTCGCAATCGATACCGTGCTCTCGGATGCGATTGGCCACCACTTGCACCGATTCGGTCCCGGCGTGTTCCAGGTATTGCACGCCATCGGCGCCGATGTGCCTGGCGAAACCACTGACGTCATGGCCGATACCACGAATCAACTGGCCGCCGTTGCGCCCGCTGGCACCCCAGCCAATCCGCCGGGCCTCCAGCAGGATCACCGAGAGACCGCGCTGGGCCAGTTCGATGGCGGTGTTGATGCCGGTGAAACCCGCGCCGACCACGCAGACATCGGCCGTAAGGTCCGAGGCCAGCGCGGGACGCTGCCTCATGCCCTTGGCGGACGCTGCGTAATAGGAGTGGGCGTGTTCCTTGGTGTACTGATTCATTTGTTGGACTTCACTTTGCTCCACGAACGGGTCATCAGGCGCATGATCGACTGCGGCGGCGTGGTGGAGATGTAGAGTTTGTCGAGGACTTCCTGGGACGGATAAACCTCGGGGTTGCTGACCAGCTCAGGGTCCATGTACTGCTTGGCGGCCGGGTTCGGGTTGGCGTAGCCGACCGACGCGCTGACCTTGGCAATCACTTGCGGGTCCAGCAGGTAGTTGACGAAGGCGTGGGCTTCTTTCGGGTTGCTGGCGTCGGCGGGGATGGCCAGCAGGTCGAACCACAGGTTGGCGCCTTCCTTGGGAATGGCGTAGGCGATGTTCACGCCGTTCTTGGCTTCCTTGGCGCGGTTGGCGGCCTGGAACACGTCACCCGAATAACCGAACGCTACACAGATATCGCCATTGGCCAGGTCCGAGACGTACTTGGAGGAGTGGAAGTAGGTGATGTAGGGGCGGATCTGCAGCAGCTTGGCTTCGGCCTTTTTGTAGTCCTCGACACTTTCGCTGCGCGGGTCCATGCCCATGTAATTGAGCATCGCCGGGAACACTTCGTCCGCCGAGTCCATCATCGACACGCCGCAGGCGCTGAGCTTCTTGATGTTTTCCGGTTCGAACAGCACGGCCCAGGAATCGATGTGATCGATGCCCAGCACTTGCTTGACCTTGTCGACGTTATAGCCGATGCCGTTGGTGCCCCACAGGTACGGCACCGAGTGCGAGTTGCCCGGATCGTTTTTCTCCAGCAGCGCCAGCAGTTTCGGGTCGAGGTTCTTGAAGTTCGGCAGTTGATCGCGATCGAGCTTGAGGAACGCGCCGGCCTTTACCTGGCGGGCGAGGAAGTGGTTGGACGGCACCACCACGTCATACCCGGTACGACCGGCAAGCAGCTTGCCCTCCAGGGTTTCGTTGGAATCGAATACGTCGTAGATCACCTTGATCCCGGTCTTGGCCTGGAAGTCGACGAGGGTGGTTTCGCCGATGTAGTCGGTCCAGTTGTACACGCTGACCTGGGGTTGGGCCTGGGCAACGGCACTGAACAAGACCGCCAGCGCGGCCGGGACCACGGATTTCAAAAGACGCATATCGATACCTTCTTGGAATTATTGGATTCTTCAGGCAAATCTTTGGTGTTCTGTGTCCTCCTGTGGGAGCGGGCTTGCTCGCGAAGAGGCCGGTACATTCAACATCATCGTTGACTGACAGGCCGCTTTCGCGAGCAAGCCCGCTCCCACAGGGGGATGTGTGATCCCTTGGGGGAGCGAGGGCTTTAAACGCTCAGCATCAGGAACTCACGCTCCCACGAGCTGATCACCCGTTTGAAGTTCTCGTGCTCGGCGCGTTTGACCGCGACATAGCCCCGCACGAACTTGCTGCCCAGGTAGCGGCTGATGGTGTCGCACTCTTCCATCTGGGTCAGGGCGTCTTCGATGGTGATCGGCAGGCGCAGGTTGCGACGCTCATAGGCACGACCCTGTACCGCAGCGCTCGGCTCGATACGTTCGACCATGCCCAGGTAACCACACAGCAGGCTGGCGGCGATCGCCAGGTACGGGTTGGCGTCGGCACCCGGCAGACGGTTCTCGACGCGCATGGCGTCCGGGCTTGAGGTCGGCACACGCAGGCCGACGGTGCGGTTTTCTTCGCCCCATTCGACGTTCACCGGTGCCGAGGTGTCCGGCAGGAAGCGGCGGAACGAGTTGACGTTCGGCGCGAACATCGGCAGCACTTTCGGGATGTACTTCTGCAGGCCGCCAATGTGATGCAGGAACAGCTCGCTCATGTTGCCATCGGCATCGGCAAAGATCGGCTGGCCGGTGGCAATGTCCACCACGCTCTGGTGAAGGTGCATGGCGCTGCCCGGCTCGTCGCCGACCGGCTTGGCCATGAAGGTTGCCGCCACGTTGTGCTTGAGCGCCGCTTCACGCATGGTGCGCTTGAACACGGTGATCTGGTCGGCCAGGTCCAGGGCGTTGCCATGACGGAAGTTGATTTCCATCTGCGCCGGGCCGTCTTCGTGGATCAGCGTGTCCAGGTCCAAGCCTTGCAGTTCGCACCAGTCGTAGACGTCTTCGAACAGCGGATCGAATTCGTTGGCCGCGTCGATGGAGAACGACTGGCGACCGCTTTCGGCACGGCCCGAACGGCCCATCGGCGCCTTGAGCGGCAGGTCCGGGTCTTCGCAGCGCTGGGTCAGGTAGAACTCCATTTCCGGCGCGACAATCGGCCGCCAGCCTTTGTCGGTGTACAGCTGCAGGACTTTCTTCAGCACGTTGCGCGGCGACAGTTCGATCGGGTTGCCGAACTTGTCGAAGGTGTCGTGGATCACGATGGCGGTCGGCTCGATGGCCCATGGCACCACGTAGACGGCGTCGGCGTCCGGCTTGCAGACCATGTCGATATCGGCCGGGTCGAGCAGGTCGTAGTAGATGTCGTCGTCGACAAAGTCCCCGGTTACCGTTTGCAACAACACACTTTCCGGCAGGCGCATGCCTCGCTCATGCAGGAACTTGTTGGTGGGTGCGATTTTGCCGCGTGCAATGCCGGTCAGGTCGCTGACGACGCACTCGACTTCGGTAATCTTGTGATCTTTCAGCCAAGTGAACAGCTGATCGAAAGGGACATTCATAAAGACCTCGTTATTGGTTTTATTAACGCCAGGAGAGACCGGTTTCATCCGCCGGACACTTCCCCTGTAGCGCGTTGACGACTATCTTGTGCGAGCCTTGCAGTTCCATCTATCCACTTTAAGCAGCACAAAGCGCACCAAAAGAGTGCGTAAGGTCGCCCCATGACAGGTTCCAATTCCCTCCAGGTCCAAGCCTTCAACACCGCCGATGTCGCCGAGCAAATCCGCGCCACGCCGGGCTGGGTGCAGCAATACCAGCAGATGTCGCCGGGGCATTTCGCGGGTAGGGTGCGTTATCTGGACCTGCAGGGCGTGGAGATTTACGAAGAGTCGATGAACACCCGGGTCGAGCAGAATTTCAGTGCGCCCCAGGGCTCGTTGTCGTTCTGTTTCGATCGCGGCGACAACGCGCTGTACGTGTTGAATGGCGAAAGCCGCAACATCTGGATCACCCCGGAGAACTACCAGGAAATCGCCGTGGTGTTCGGTCCGGAGTTTGTAAAGCGTCATAGCCTGGATATCGCCCGGCTCGAAGGGCTGTTCATGGCGCCGCTCAACTCCCGGCAGAACGCGCTGTTCTGCCGTTGGCTCAGCGGCACCTTGACGCGGCTGTCGCAAACCTTCGATCCACCGAGCCGCGAAGCGCTGACCCAGCAATTGCTGGAAGATTGCCTGTTCATTCTCGACAACGCCTGTGTCGGCCTCGACCAGGGTGCATTGCAGCGTCGGGCCGGGGAGCGGGCGATCATGAAGCGGGTAGGGGAATGGGCCGCGGACACCCCGGAAGAACACCTCAACCTGCTGGAGTTGTCCCAGGTTGCCGGGGTTTCACTGCGCCAGTTGCAGCATGCGTTCAAGACCTACACCGGCATGTCGCCGACCCAGTGGCTGCGCCTGCGCCGACTCAACAGTGCCCGCCGCGAACTGCTGAGCCGCACGCCCACGCAAACCACCGTGGCTGAAGTTGCCATGCATTGGTCGTTCTGGCATCTGGGGCGGTTTTCCAGCAGCTATCGCGCGTTGTTCAACGAGTTGCCGAGTGACACCCTCAAGCGTGCGAGTACCAGTCAGGCAAGCGGTCGCAGCCGGCGCTAGAACGTCGGCGGTGTAATCACCCAGATCACCACCGCATCGACATCGCCGGGGTTGCCGTAGCGGTGCGGCTCCTGGCTGGAAAAGCTGAAGCTGTCGCCTTCATTGAGCTGGAAATGGCGCTCGCCAACCCACAACTCGAAACTCCCCGAGAGCAAGTAACCGGCTTCTTCACCGTCGTGGCTGTAGCTTTGCTGGCTGTAGGTGCCGGGCGGGAAACGCGAGTGGAGCATTTCCAGTTGGCGGTTGGCTTGCGGCGTCAGCAACTGGTCGACGATGCCGTCTTCGTAATGCACGTTCAGGCGGCTGCTCTTGCGCACCACGACGCCATCGTCTTCGGGCGCGGTGACCGCTTCACTGGCGAAGAACCACTGGATGGTCACGCCGAGGCTGCGGGCAATGTTGAACAGCGCCGGAATCGACGGGTAGGCGAGGTTGCGTTCCAGCTGGCTGATGTAGCCGGCGGTGAGTTCGCTCTGTTGCGCCAGTTCCGCCAGGGTCATGCCCCGGCGCTTGCGCAGGCCACGAATGCGCGTGCCGAGGAAATGCGGTTCGGCGCTGCCTGATGCGGGCGGGGTCTTGCTGTTGTTGCTCATGGAATGTTCCGAACCGGGGGCTGCACTTCGCCCCTTGTAGGAGCGAGCTTGCTCGCGATGGACTTCAGAACACCGCGTCTTATCCAGAAAACACGCGTCATCGTTAGCGACCATCGCGAGCAAGCTCGCTCCTACAGAGAGCGATCATTTGAATCTAAAGCCCCGGAGTATAAACAGCCTTAAAGCTCCCACGCGACCTTCAAGCCTTCATAAATCGCTTCTTCGGCGGTACGCGGCGCCAGGCAGTCGCCGATCCGGCGAAACTCCACCAGCCCTTGCAGTTCAGCACCCAGGGTATCCACCGGTTGATGGCCTTGGCACAGCACCAGCGTATCGATGTTCTCCATCAGCATCGGTTCGCCGCTGGCGGTGTGTTGCAAGTACACCGTGTTGTCATCGCAGCCATACAGCCGCGCGTACGGCGTGATCGGAACCCCCAGCTTATGCAGCTCGCCGGCCAGTTGATCGCGCACGTACAGCGGCAGGTTTTCCCCGCAATGAGTGCCGTTGACCGCCAGTTGCACCTGATGCCCGGCGCGGACCAGGCGTTCGGCGATGCCGGGGCCGATCCAGTCGCAGCGCCAGTCGACCACCACCACCGAACGGCCGATCTGTACTTCATCGCGCAGCACTTGCCAGGCGTCCACCACCTGCAATTCACCGCCGCGCTCGAAGGCTGGCCAGTAGGGCTCGGCACCGGTGGCGACGATCACCATGTCCGGTTTTTCCTGCTCCACCAGCGTGCGGTCGACCCGGGTATTGCGCACCACGCGCACACCGGCCAGCTCCATTTCCCGCTGCAGGTTGGTGCTGGCACCGCCGAACTCGCTGCGCCGTGGCAGCAACTGCGCGAGCAACACCTGACCACCCAATTGCGAACTGGCTTCGTACAGCGTCACCTCATGACCACGCTGGGCCGCGACGGTGGCGGCTTTCATCCCGGCCGGACCACCGCCGGCAATCATGATGCGTTTGCGCTGTGGCGCTTGTCGGCGTTCGCCGAAGATCAGTTCGCGCCCGGTTTCCGGGTGCTGGATGCAGGAAATCGGCAAGCCCTTGTGGAAGTGGCCGATACAGGCCTGATTGCAGGCAATGCACGCCCGCACGTCTTCGACGCGGCCGGTGTCGGTCTTGTTGGGCATTTGCGGATCGCAGATCAGTGCCCGGGTCATGCCGCACACATCGGCCTGGCCGCGAGCCAGAATCAGCTCGGCTTCCTGGGGCTGGTTGATGCGCCCGGTGACGAACAAAGGAATGTTCAGACTCGCCTTGAATGTCCCGGCTTCTTTAGCCAGGTACGCCGCTTCGATCGCCATGGGCGGCACGATATGCACCGCGCCGCCAAGGGATGCCGAAGTACCGGCGACGATATGCACGTAATCGAGCTGCGCTTGCAGTGACTGCACGGCGGCCAGGGATTCGTCCTCGGTCAGGCCTTCCGGGTCGCGCTCGTCGGCGGAGATGCGCAGGCCGATGATGAACTGCTCGTCGGTCGCCGCGCGCACGGCTTTGATGACTTCGCGCAGAAAACGCAAACGCTGTTCCAGCTCACCGTTGTAGCCATCGGTACGCCGGTTGACCCGCGGGTTGATGAATTGCGCCGGCAGGTAACCGTGGCTGGCCACGACCTCGACGCCATCGATCCCGGCCTGATGCAGGCGGCGGGCGGCAGCGGCGTAACCGTCGACGATCTCGTCGATCATCGCCTGATCCAGCGCGCGGGGCATCACCCGGAAGCGTTCGTTGGGCACCGACGAGGCGGAGTAGGCCACCGCCAGCAGGCCATCGCTGGACTCCATGATCTCCCGCCCCGGATGGAACACCTGGGACAACACCACCGTGCCGTGGGCATGGCAGGTTTGCGCCAGTTTGCGGTAACCCTCGATGCACGCGTCGTCGGTGGCCATCAGCACGTGGGAGGTGTAGCGCGCACTGTCATGCACCCCGGCCACTTGCAGCACGATCAGCCCGGCACCGCCTTCGGCACGTGCCCGGTGATAGGCGATCAATTGTTCATTGACCAGGTTGTCGGTGGGCATCGAGGTGTCGTGCCCGCTGGACATAATGCGGTTCTTCAGGCGCTTGCCACGGATCTCCAGGGGTTCGAACAGGTGCGCGAAGGCGGGTGTCGAGGTCGGCATGGGGCGGGTACTCCTGGCAGGCTGGCCTGTAGGAGCGAGCTTGCTCGCGATGGACGTTAACGATAACGCGTGTTGTCTGGATGAACGCGTCGCCCTCAGGTCCATCGCGAGCAAGCTCCATCGCGAGCAAGCTCGC